>JAYTHD010000153.1:0-5643 GCA_043732975.1 Verrucomicrobiota bacterium | reverse complement strand
GGCTGGTCGATGACCCGTTGAATGAGGTTCGAGCCGATGAATCCGGCGCCGCCGGTGATGAGCAGGTTCATTTATTGGAAACGGACAAAACAGGGTTGGCCCAGGGGACCCGGTCGAAAATCGCCTAACTTTCCGCCTGCCAGTGGTGCAGGGAATGTTCCAGGGCCTCGGTGACCGAGCGGATTGGCACACCGGTGCGCAGTAATTTGCCGGCGTCCATGATGCAATTCGAGCGCGGCGTCTTGGCCGCGACGCGATAGAATTCCTCGTCGCTGGCCCAGAATTCGAACGGCCGCGCCGGCTTCAAGATGCGGGTGATCATCGCCACCACTTCCCGGGTCGTCACGAATCCCGGATTGGTGACGTTGTAGGTGCCGAAGGGCGCGCGCCGGTCCCACAGGTCGAGGCAAGCGGCGGCGAAATCACCCAGATGGGAAACCGAGTTCGCGTTGTCGTAAACCTTGGCGTAGCGCTGAATCTTGCTGAGGTAATTGCGGGAATTATCGCGGTGATCAAAGGGAATGCGCAGCCGCCAGAGATACCCCTGCCCGGTGCCCGCCACGGCTTCCTCGGCCATGGCCTTGGTCCCGCTATAGAACGACGTCGGTCCATCCCGGAAGGTGAAATTGGGAACATCCTCCTCCGTGAATCCAAGAAACGCCCCGCGATCGGCGGCCAGCAATTGTCGCATGACGGGGGTCGTGAGATCTCTTTCCACGCTGGTTTTCCCATTTTGCATCACCCGGGCGCCGGCGTAGATGCAACCGCTGGAAACCTGTCCCCAGGGAATGCCGGCGGCGGAGCTGGCCTGGGCCACGGTCTGGGCCAGCAGGGTATTGCCGGCCAGTGTGTCCGCCCGGCGCTCCTCACAGGCATCCACATTGGGTTTACCCGTATACCCGGCGCAATTCACCACCAATTCCGGCTTCTGATCCCGAAGATACTTCAGCAAGACGTCAAACCGGGTGTAGTCGAGCTTCGGCCGCGACAACGACGCGTACGGCCGGCCGCGTCGTGTCAGTTCACGGGCAAATTGCTGCCCGACATAGCCAGTGGCACCGAGGAGTAAAAGCATGTTTGGGGACTGAGGTAAGAGCGTGGGGACAACGGCCGGTCGGCTAGCGGCGGGCTTCAGCGACGACTCCCGCCAGGTAATCCCGATATTCGCACCGGGGCAGTTTGTCAACCAGGGCGGTTAATCGGGCCAAATCGATGAAGCCGCGGCGGAAGGCGGCCTCCTCCGGACAACCCACCTTGATTCCCTGACGTTTTTCAATGGTTTGCACGTAGGCGCTGGCCTCGTGGAGGCTGCTGCTGGTGCCGGCGTCCAGCCAGGCAAAGCCGCGGGTCAGCGGATAAACCCGCAAGGTGCCCCGCCGGAGGTATTCCACGTTGACGTCGGTAATCTCCAATTCCCCGCGGGCACTCGGCTTCAGGTCACGGGCAATCTGGACAATCTGGTTGTCATAGATGTAGAGACCGGGCACGGCGTAGTTCGACTTGGGCTGCTTGGGCTTCTCCTCAATGGAAACGGCCCGGCCCGAGGCATCGAATTCCACCACCCCGTAGCGCTCCGGATCGGTGACGTGATAACCGAAAATGACCGCGCCGGTGCTGAAGTCACTGAATGCCCGGCCGAAAGTGTCGCCCCCGTAAAAAATATTGTCACCGAGTATCAGGGTCACCGGATCCTTGCCGATAAAGCTGTCGGCGATGCGAAAAGCCTGGGCGATCCCCTCGGGACGGGCCTGTTCGTGGTATTCGATGTGCAGCCCCCAGGCGGAACCATCCCCCAGCAATTGCCGGAACCGGGGCAAATCCTGAGGTGTGGAGATGAGGCAGAATTCCCGGACACCGCCCTCGATCAACGTCGTGAGCGGATAGTAAACCATTGGCTTGTCGTACACGGGCTGCAGTTGCTTCGATGCCACCAGGGTCAGTGGATACAGCCGCGAGCCAGCACCGCCTGCCAGAATTATGCCTTTCATTTGCCGGGGGACGGTAGGGGAAAGTTTGTCACGCGCGAGGGCGGGATTCGACGGCCTTGCCGTCCGGCCGTCCGGGTGGTTCCACGATCACCGGCGGCAGGCCGAGTCCCCCCAGCAAAGCGTCGAGCAAAGCGTCCAGTGAGCGGGGTGGCTTCCGGATCTCTTGCGGGGTCAACCGGGGCAATCGGTGCATGCGATCCCGCCCCCACCGCTCGGCGAGATAGGCGTGGTTCGTGCCCGTCGAGGCATCCGGGATGGCGGGCGCAAACAGGACCCACTGAGCCCGGGCTTGCGCCTCGGGCGGCAAGGCTTCCCAGGTCAACCGGGCTTCATTCAGCACGCCGAGCCGATCCACGGCCACGAGCAGGGGATGGGCCTGGAGGGCGACGATCAATTCCCGCGACGCAAAACCCTCCCCCAGTGGACTCAATAATCCGCCGGCACCCTCCACGAGCATCACTCCGGATTTCGGGGCGTTTCGCTGGAGATGGCGGCAAACCTCCGTCTGGGTGATCACCCGTCCGACGTCCCGGGCCGCGATCAGGGGCGCCACCGGGGCGGCAAACCACCAGGGATTGATGCATTGGAGCGCCAGCTTTCGACTTTGCGCGGACCAGAGCGCCCGGGCATCCGTCCGCCCGCCCGAACAGATGGGCTTGAAGGCCCGCACCATGACACCGCGTTGCCGGAGCCGCTGCACCAGCAGCCGGGTCAACACCGTCTTGCCGACGTCCGTACCCGTTCCCGTGACAAAATAGATGGCGGCCACGACAAAATCCGGCGCGCTCTCCGTCTGCGGCGTTTAGCGGGCCTCCCGGACGCGGATTGTATAGCCCTTCGCCTGATTGTTCAGGGAGGTAAACCGCACGGTTTCCTGGGAATTCTCGGTGAGAATCAAGTCCTGCCACGGGGTTTCATCGACGGCAAAACCACTCATGTCCTTGAAAACGCATTGGGTCTGCACCCGGATGCGACGCGGGAGGCGGTTCCGCAGGTTGATGCCCACCTCCAGGCGGCCGTCGTCCAGCGGGTGCTCCAGCAGACTGTTATAGGTGATGCTCCGCTGCACCCGATAATCCATGAGCGCCACCTTGGAGGTCAGCTCCACGTTGTAGCGATCCGTGTTTCGCGCGGTATAGGCGCCGCCCTCATGGCCGGTGACGACGGTGTGGCCCACGCTGCCGACGGATTCGGCCACCGGCCGGCAACCGGCGAAGAAGCCCGCGACGACCGCCGTCGTCAGGGTGAGGGTAAGTCTAAGGAATGGACGTGAAGAATTCATAGGAGTGGAATGATTGAAACCGAATGTAACAAAAGGCTTTCTACGGATGATCACTGAAAAACAGGACGACATCCCGCCCGCCCGGCACGACCGTGAAGGCGGCATCCCGGGTCAGCGTCACCCGCCCGGCGGGATCGAGGAACTCCACGGTCAGCTTCTGCGGTCCCGGCGGAGCGTGCAAACTGGTGAATCCGATCAAATTCGGCAGATTATCCCACTGCCGCGTATCTGCGTGCGGAGTGACGGCGGCGCTGATCAACTTGCTGACGAGGCCCGCGGCCAGCAAGCCGACGCCGACTTCATCCGCCACGCTGTTGCGGCCCTGTCCACCGATCGCCAACGCGCTTCCCGCCAGGATGCCCACATTGCCGATGTTTTCGGTGGAATCCTTGAAGACGGCCTTGTTTTTCAACACGTGATCCATCACCCGGCCGCCGCGGGTGGTGGCCTGCCAACTGAGATCGTCGAGCGCCGGCGCATCTGAAATCTGCCCGGCCAGATTGAGACGGATCCGGGTCGCCCGGCTGGCGCCATTGGCAAAACGCAACTGTTCTCCGTGCTCGCCCGCGGCGTATTTTCGCGGGCCGGTGCCCATTTCAAAGAAGACGAGGACATTGGCCTTCGGATCCACTGCCGGCGGGACTCCAAGCCGTGCGTTCTTCCGGGCGCGTTCCCAAGCATCGGCCGCCGAGCCCCCCAGTTTGGCGGTGGCCAGACTATCCAAATAATCCAGGCTGACGTAGTCCGCCTGATACTGGCCATTTTCCGCATCCGTATCCTGCAATTGCGCACTCTTGAAGCAAGCGCGGGCGTTATCTGGCTCACCATCAATCCAAAAGAGAATACCCCGATAGAAATAGGCCATCACCCGTTCGTAGGGTTCCCCGCGGAAATTCTTGGCACTCTCCTCGTGAAAATTGCCGCGGGCCTGGCGCGCGGATCGATCACCTGCGGAAATACCCCCCAGAGATAGCAGAACGTCGTCCAGCAAGGTGCGGGCCTGGTCAAACTGCGCCCGATGCATGGCATCCGCCGCCGCGCGGCTCTTTTGCAGCACTTCATCACGGGTCGACGCCGTCTTGGATCCGCTCCCGGGCGAGGCACACCCCCCCAGTGCGAGCGCCAGCAGCACGCCCACGCTGGCGACGGCCCCGAGGGGCAGCCGACGGAAGAAACTCGCCATCACGCGCTCGGGAATGGATGCGATTTCAGAGCCGTAAATGCCGTACATTCAGCGATACGCGGCATCATCAAGGCCCTGCTTTTTGATTTCCGAAAAGTCTTCCCAGACAAGGGAACTGGTGCGGGCATCGATGAGTTGAAAGGTATACAACACATAGTCACTGACGCCCCGTGAGGTCTTGGTCGTGAGGCTGGACAGCTTGCCAGTGAGGAAATAATCCGCCCCACCAAAGGTCGTCGCCCCGGAGAGCACACCGTCGGTCAAAGCGCCCTGCTGCTTGAGTTCGCGCTCCTTTTCCAGTGCCTGAAGGCGTTCCCGCGCCAGAAAATTCACCTTTCCCGGCGCCTTTTGCATCAACTGCGCCCGGATCCGGGCGGTAAAATTATCCTTGTTGACCACAAACCGGGTCTCGTTTTCCACCGGCAGCAACACGACGTTCGGTGGCACCGGGGCGGATTTAATACGTTCAATCCCAACGATTCCCCGGGCCATTTTATCGGTGACCGCCACCAAATCCTGGGAATCAATCCCCGTCCCGGTGACCCTGCCGGCCTCATCCGGACGCAACACCGTCACTCCGGAGCCGTGGGGATCCTTCACCCCATAGCTGGTGCAACCGCTGACCAAGGACACAGCCACCACCACTGGCAGCGCAAAACGCGTAACAACACAATTCATAGACAATACCAATTTTGGATTAGAGATCAGGTTCTGACAACAATACTCCGCCGCGACGGTCCGGATCCGAAGGCCAACTCCGAAGGTCTTCGATCAGGCCGCCGACGCTCAGTCGCGGAGCGGTCGACGCAGAATTCCCGGAGATATTCAAGGAACACGGCCACGGAAGGCTGGAGGGTCCGGCGACGCCCGGCCAGTGGGGCGTTTTACCCATCATGCTCTCCCTTCGCCGCCGCGGACCCATTCTTCTCCCGGGAAAGAGACGGGGCGATGTTCGGGCTGGGTTTATGGAACCACTTGAAGCGGCAGGGTTGGCCGAGCGCTCTAGTACATGAGCGGGCCGCTGGAACGTGGCGCCCGCTCCCGGGCACCGGGCGGCCGGCCTCCCGGATTCCGATCACTAATATCGATTTTAACCAAATCGGTGAAAATATGGAGCGTTGCAAGGTTCCCTGCGTCCCCATTTTTTTAATATTGTACTTGTCAGAAATACTTCCGGGTCTATTGTCCTA
>JAYTHD010000152.1:0-10487 GCA_043732975.1 Verrucomicrobiota bacterium | reverse complement strand
CGGCTCCAGGCGTTGCCCGCCGCCGTGCGGGAGCAGGGCGGCGCCCTTGGTCAGCAACAGGCTGCGCTCGGGCGCCGCGGGAAATAATCGTCGGCCACGGGCTTCCTTGACCAGGTGCTCATAATCTTCGGTCGGCTCGAAGCCCAGCAGCGAAAGTCGGAAGCCATTCTGGCCGGCGCTTTTCCCGTGGCAACCGCCGCCGTTGCAGCCGTTTTTGGTGAAAATGGGAACGATTTGATTCGCAAAATGAATCGGCGTGGGAGTGGCCGCCGCCTCCACCTTCAAAGGCAGACTGGCGGTGCTCCCGTCGGCGAGGGTGGCGGTCAATGTGCCTTCGCCATCCGCGAGCGGAGTGACCCGGCCCACGCGGTCGACGCGGGCCAGACCGGCCGGGGTGATCGACCAGGTGACCTCGCGGGAAAGGTCGCGCAGGATCCTTTCTGTGGGCGTGCTGACGGTGGCCAGCACTTGTTGGGCGGCGTCCTGACCGCGCAGAACGATCTCCGCACTCTTTTCCCGGTACTCCAAACGCAGCTCGCCCGCCTCGACCACGGCGCCGATGGCCAGCAGGGTGGCGGCGATGCCAGCCAGAATTCGCGGCGAGGTTCCGAACCCCAGGGCGGGGCGCTGAAAGTTTTTTTTCATCCGACCAATTCCTTCATCGGTTGGCAGCCATCGGGTACCAGATACTGGGGACGTCCGGAGAGATCGGGAAGCGTCACGCGATTGACGTCGATCCCCAGGTTTTGGTACAGGGTGGCCACGATTTCACCAAATTTGACCGGGCGTTCACTCGGCTCTCCACCCAGACGATCCGTCGCGCCGATGACCTGTCCGGTTTTTATTCCGCCACCGGTCAGCAACGCGCAGTTCGCCCGGGGCCAGTGGTCGCGTCCCGCATCTTTGTTCACGGTGGGCGAACGACCGAACTCACTCCAGACGAGGACGGTGACATCCTTTTCCATCCCGCGTTCGTGCAAATCAGTAAACAGCGCACTCAGCCCCTGATCCAGCATCGGGAGATCGTTGCGCGCATTGCCGAAGTTGTTGCCGTGATAATCCCAGAAGCCGTAGGCCACGGTGACAAATCGTGCGCCCGCCTCCACCAGTCGCCGGGCGATCAGGAATTGCTCGTTGAGCATTGGAGCTGCATCGCCATGGACCTTGGCGTCGCCCTTGCCGTAGCGCTCCCGCAGGGCGGGTGATTCTGATTCCACGCTCATCGCGTCCAGCAATCGGCTGGAGGTCAACATGCCAAACGCCTGCTGGTTGAAGCCGTCGAGCCCCGCCATTAATCCACTGCCATCCACGTCGCGGCGGAACCGATCGAACGCCGCCAGCAATCCGCGCCGGTCGGCGAGGCGATCCGTGGTGATCCCGTTCAGCACCAGATCCCCCTTGGCATCGGCACCAGGACGGAAGGCGTCGTGGGAGACGCCCGCAAAACCCGCGGTCGCGGCGTTGTAGGGCCGGTGCTGCATGCGCGGTTCCAAACCGATGAACGCGGGCACCGATGGCAGGGCCGGACCCAGCACCCGTGAGACCGTCGCGCCGATGCTGGGCCAGCCTCCCGGCGGCGCATTGTTCTTGCGCCGGCCCGTTTGGCACATGAAATCCGAATGGTCGTCGATGGAATCCGCGATGGACCGGATGATCGTGTACTTGTCCATGATCCGCGCCAGCCGGGGCAGGTGCTCGCAGATTTGAATTCCAGGAACGTTCGTCGGAATGGGGCGGAATTCGCCGCGGACCTCCGCAGGCGCGTCGGACTTGAGATCGAAGGTATCCTGATGCGGCGGACCGCCCGGGAGATAAACCATGATCACCGACTTGGTGGACGACTTCAGCCCGGAGTCGCGTTCGGCGCGCAGCAGTTGCGGCACACCCACGGATCCCAGGGCGCCGATGCGTAGAAAATTTCGGCGCGACAATCCGTCACAAAAGCGGTGAGAACGGCCAGGAATGGTCAGCATGCGTTGGTTTAATGGGTGTTAACCAATCAACTCCTTCATCGGCTGCATTCCGGACTCGACCAGGAACTGAGGGCGCCCGGTCAGGTCGTTCATCGTGATCTTGCTGACGTCCAGGCCCAGTGCGTGGTACAGCGTTGCATGGACTTCGCCAAACAGGACCGGCCGGGAATTTGCTTCGCCACCCAGGCGATCCGTCGAGCCGATCACCTGGCCGTGTCGCAAGCCGCCGCCGGCCAGAAGCGCGCAACTGACCCGCGGCCAGTGGTCGCGACCGCGGTCCTTGTTGATGGTCGGCGTACGCCCAAACTCGCCCCAGACGACGACGCTGACATCCTTGTCGAGCCCGCGCTCGTGCAGGTCACGGATCAAGGCGCTCAATCCCTGATCCAGCAGCGGCAGGTCCTGTCGCAGAGCGCCGAAGTTGTCGCCGTGATGATCCCAGCGGCTGAACGCCAGCGTCACACAGCGCGCCCCCGCCTCGACCAGGCGCCGGGCCGCCAGAAAATGCTCCATCAGCTTGGGGCCGCCGTCATCCCGGTTCCGGGGATCACCTCTGCCGTACATCTCGATGGTGCGGGCATCCTCTTTTTTGAGATCCAGCGCCTCAATGAGTTTGTTGGAGGTGAGAATCCCGAAGGCCTGCTGCGTGTAGGCGTCCAGACCCTCCATCTGTCCGGAGGAATCCACATCCCGCCGGAAGCGATCCATGGCGCCCAACAGCGTCTTGCGATCCGCGAGGCGGTCCAGGGTCACGCCATTCAGTACCATGTCATCTTTGCCGCCCTTGTTGACTTCCAGGGGGGCGCAGGAGGGACCCAGGAACCCGGCCGTTCCGTTATCCGCCCATTCCTTGTGCCCCATGCTGGGAGCCAGCCCGAGGAAAGCGGGAACGGCGGGATCGGCCTGGCCTTGGAGCCGGGTCAGCACCGAACCCAGGGAGGGCCAACCGCCGGCCGGTTGATTGCGCACCAGATGCCCGGTCTGGCACTGAAAGGCGTCGTGTCGGTCTTCCGCTCCCACCATCGAACGGATCACCGTGTATTTGTCGGCGAGTTTGGCCAGCTTGGGCATCAATTCGCAAATCTGCAATCCGGGAACGTTGGTGGAAATCGGCCGGAACTCACCCCGCACCTCCGCCGGCGCGTCGGCCTTCAGGTCGAACATGTCCTGATGCGGCGGGCCACCCGGCAGGAACACCATGATGACGGCCTTATGCTGGCGACCGGCACTCCGCAGTCCGGCTGCCGACTCGGCACGCAACAGGCCGGGCAGTCCCAGACCACCCAAGGCCAACCCGCCGATTTGCAGGAAATTGCGCCGTGAAACTCCATCGCAGAACCCGCTGCGACTGGACCGGCCGGCATTTAATATTTTAAGCATAAGCCACTTTCCGGAGACCAACCCTGACGGTAGCCCCCCGGCCCGCATTCGAGCAAGGTTGGATTCTGCAAAAACTGGTATGCTGGCGGGGCAGCATATTCACGATTGCCTTGCAAAAGAGCGGCGATCTTGGCACAGTCCGAGGCAGCTCATTACGGACGTGGCGATCAAACCAATCCCGGCGGCGACTAGTTCGAGAGAGCCCCCAGCGTTCACCACGACCCATTGGAGTGTCGTACTGGCGGCCGGCGTCGATTCCACTGCGGGGTCTCAGACGGCCCTGGCCACGCTTTGCCAAGCGTATTGGTATCCGCTTTACACCTTCGTTCGGCGCCAGGGAGTGAGTCCTCATGATGCCGAGGATTTGACCCAGGGATTCTTCGCGTGGTTGCTGGCGAGCAACCAGGTGCGGGTGGCCGATCCGGCGCGCGGTAAATTTCGGTCCTTCCTGCTGGTCACCCTGAAGCACTTTCTTTCCGATGAGCGTAAGAAAGCTCAGGCGCAAAAGCGTGGCGGCGGTCGAACTTTGGTTTCTCTGGACGCGGAGTCGGCGGAGGAGCGGTACCTTTTGGAACCGGCTACAGAACTGACGCCCGAGCGGATTTACGACCAACGAACGGCTTGTGCGGTCATGGCGCAAACCGTTGCGCGGCTGCGGCAGGAATACGTGGCCGCGGGTCGGGCGGAATTATTCGAGGAACTCAAGCACTTCGAGTCGGGTGGGGAGGCCAACGCTTCCTATCGCGACGTCGCCCAAAGGCTGGACCTATCGGAAAGCGCGGTGAAATCGGCTATTTTCCGCCTGCGCCGACGGCATCGCGAATTGCTCCGGGCGGAGGTCGCGCAGACGGTGGCGACGTACGCGGACGTGGACGACGAAATTCGACACCTAATTTCGGTGTTGAGCGGTTGACTTCAAAAGAGGCCGCAACTTTCCGCCGGATTCTTCCCAGTAAGCATTGGCCTGCAGCTTGCGGCCAGCAGTGACTCAGATCATGCGTTGCCCCACTTGTCAGGCAGCCCGCCGCGTTGATGCGCCGCCGGGCTTTTGTCCCGTCTGCGAATTGTCGGGCGCGTTGGCGGTGCCCGTCGGGCCCGGCCGCAGCGAGAGTGACGAGGCGCTGGCGGAAACGCGGGACGTGCGAACTCCAAAAATCGACGCCGCGCCAAGTCCCTGGGAGGCGAATGCCGCGGCTCCGACGGAGCAAGGGGCTCCACTCAGCATGTCGGATCTGAAGAAAATTCGTTATTTTGGGGACTACGAATTGTTGGAGGAAGTTGCCCGGGGCGGCATGGGTACGGTCTTCAAGGCGCGGCAAACGACTTTGAACCGGGTCGTGGCCCTCAAACTTATCACCGCCGGTGTGCTGGCCTCCCCGGACGCCGTCAAACGTTTCAATACCGAGGCGGCCGCCGCTGCCAGATTGGATCATCCCAACATTGTCCCCATCTATGAGATTGGTGAGCACGAATGTCAGCCTTACTTTAGCATGGCCTTCATTGACGGTCCGACGCTGGGACAAGCGTTGGCCGGTCGGCCGATGCCGGCCCGGCGAGCGGCGCAACTGCTGATCACCGTGGCGCGGGCGGTGCAGTTCGCCCATCAACACGGCGTGCTCCACCGGGATCTCAAGCCCGGCAACATTTTGCTGGACGCGCAGGGGGAACCGCACTTGACCGACTTCGGTCTGGCCCGGGTCATCCAACAAGAAAGCGTCCTCACCCATACCAACGTGGTGATGGGTACCCCGGCGTACATGTCGCCGGAACAAGCCCGTGGCGACGCCCAAGGGGTCACGACCGCCGTGGATGTCTATGGCCTGGGCGCGGTTTTATATGAGGCCCTCACCGGCACGCCCCCATTTGCCGGGGGCACTTCCCTGGCGACGATCCGACAGGTGTTGGAACAGGAACCGCGTCGGCCGTCCGTTTTTAATGCGGAGGCGGACCGCGATTTGGAAACGATCTGCCTGAAGTGCCTGGAGAAGGAACCCGGGCGAAGGTACGGCTCAGCGGAAGCATTTTTGGAAGAATTGGAGCGGTGGCTGCGGCGCGAGCCAATCCTGGCCCGACCCTCGAGCCCGTGGGAAAGGATCGGCAAGTGGGTAAGACGGAAGCCGGCGCTCGCCGGGGCATCCGGGACCGCTGTGCTCCTCCTGCTGATCGTGGCGATCGGCTCACCGATTGCGGTCGTGCGCATCCGTCGCGCCCAGGAGCGAAGCGAGCAGAATCTCTATGTGGCCGGGGTGCGACTGGCCAGTCAGGCATTGGAGGAACATGACCTCGTCGGCGCGCGGCTCCGGCTCCAAAGCATGCTGGCCTCTCCCAAGCAACGCGCCATGCGTGGTTGGGAATGGCGCTACATGATGAGCCAGTGCCATAGCGACGAACTCGCCCTGATCGGGCGTCACGAGGCCGGGATCTCCGCAGTCGTTCTCGCTCCGGACGACCAAACCGTCATTGCGATCGGCGAGGATGGCGTCGTGAGGTTGTGGGACGTGATGACGGGAAAAGAGGCGGGATCCTGGCAAGCGCACACCAATCTCTTGCATCATCGGCGGGATATGACGGGCCATAGTCTCGCCCTTTCACCGGACGGTCTCACGCTGGCGACCGGAGGCGCCGACGGGCAAATCCATCTGTGGGATCTTGCTTCGCGCCAGAGGGTGGCGCACGTGGGTTCCCTTCCCGGCTGGGTCAACGGACTGGCCTTCTCGCGGGACGGCAGGATGCTGGCCGGCGCTTGCAGCGAGGGAGTGGGCTTATGGAATTTAGCGAATCGTCCGCCGAGACAGACGGATCATTGGCCAGCAGAAATTCCATTGGCGTTCGGTGTTGCCTTTTCGGCCGATGACAAACACCTGATCGTCGGCGGTTTGTTGGACTCGCTTCATTGCTGGGATATCTCGAACCCTGAAAGGCCCCGCAAATTCCCCTGCTTCAAAGGGAGTTCTGCGCCGGCGGTCGCATCCCCGGACGGCAAGTGGTTGGCCGCGTCCGCGCCGGACGATCCGTCGGTTCGGCTGTGGAATCTCGAGACGGGGCAACCGTCGCCGGCCATGGGCGCCCGAGGCGTCGACTATCTCTGCTTCGCGTTCTCTCCCGACAGCCGCGTGTTGGCCTCGGGTTTGCGCAGTGGCGAAATCATCCTGTGGGACACGGCCGGCCAGCGCGAGCCCGTGACGCTCGTGGGCCATGAAGAGTTGGTTCACAGTCTGGCGTTCACCCATAACGGGACGAGGCTCGTTTCGGCCAGCGCCGACAATACGCTTCGCCTGTGGGATGCTTCGATGAAGCCGCACAGAGAGCCGGTGATGCAGCACGGAACCGCCGCCTTGGGCGTTCGCTTCTCGCCCGATTCGCGGTACCTCGCCAGCAGCGCGAATGAATCAGGAAACGCCGATAGCACGAATCAACTCAATCCCCTCACGCTGAAACTTTGGGAGCGGAAGGGAAAGGTCTGGGACGAAGCCGCGGAAGCCGTGGTGGTGGCCAAATCGACCGGCGATTACGAAAGCGACATCAGCTTCTCGCCGAGCGGAAAAATAGTGGGGGTAAGCTCGTATTCGTCGCTCCGGTTTCAGGCCGTGCCGGACCTCCAACTCATCACCAACATTGCGTCGGGAAAACTGCCCGCTTTCTCCGACGACGGTCGCACGCTCCGGCACACTGTCATCGAGCACGAGCCCGAGCGTTACCGAATTGTCCGGCGCGATTCGCCCACGGCACCGGAAATCGTCATCGGTGAGCGACCGGGCCACCCCACGGCGCTGGCGGTCTCACCGGACGGCAGTCTCGCCGCCAGTTCCACCGAGCGATCCGACGGTGCCATCGACCTGTGGCTGGTGCGGCAGCGCCGTCAACTCACCCCGCTCAAAGGCCATGCATTTCGGGTTGTTTTCCTGACGTTTTCGCCCGATGGGAAAACCCTGGCCAGCGCGAGTTGGGACGGGAAACTCGGTCTCTGGGAGGTCGCGAGCCAGCGGAATCTTGGGCTCTTACGGGGACACAACGGAGAGGTGTCTTGCGCCGCGTTTTCGCCGGACGGACGCACGATCGTGACGAGCGGACGCGACGCGACCCTGCGCTTTTGGAACGTGGAGACGCGGCAGGAGATGTTCCTCCTGCGCGGTCGTAAGCTGAACGTCAATTCCGTGGCCTTTTCCCCTGACGTTGATGGGCAATGGCTGGCCGCCGCTTGCCAGGACGGCGCCATCCGGCTCTGGCGCGCTCCCGCGCTCGATGAATTTCAAGCGGATGGCCGACCGAGCCCCCCGAAATAGCGCCTCCGAGTGCGCCAAACCGGAATTCTCAAAAATCCCGCGCAACTTCTGCCAGACTTTTTCCCAGTAAGGGGTGAATGCGAATGCGTTTGGCAATCAATGTCGGATCAAAAATCGCGAATCAAAAGCATGAAGACTCCGAAGCTGAAAACTACTTCCCTTCGCCAGCCCGCGCGCTGCGCGTTCACCTTGATCGAATTGCTCGTCGTCATCGCGATCATCGCGATCCTGGCCGGGATGCTTTTGCCTGCCTTGAGCAAGGCCAAGCTTAAGGCGCAAGGCATCCAGTGCATGAATAATCACCGCAGCCTTTTGCTGGCCTGGCGGATGTACGCGGACGACCACAATGACAAGTTCCCGCTTGCTGGTTTGATCGATCAAAACCATGCGGAGAGAGCTTCTCTGTGGATGAGCGGTCACTTGAATTATGCTCCCAACAACTCCTCGAATTGGGATCCCGAGCAAGACATTAAGAAAAGCCCGCTTTTCCCGTACTGCGGCCATTCGGTGGCTATCTTCAAGTGCCCCGCGGACCGATCGGTAATCAACGTGCCAGGCCGCGGCAAACTCCCGCGGGTCCGCACAATGACCATGAATCAACACGTGGGCGGATTCGACACTGGCAATACGCCTAATCACCTCATTAACCTGCAGTTTTTTAAGAAATCCTCCGATATGGTCGACCCTGGCCCCGCCGGGACTTGGGTCTTCCTCGACGAGCGTGAAGACGACGTCAACTTTCCCAGCTACGAGGTCGTCATGGATGGTTGGCCAAATGACCCCAAGCTCCATCGGTTCACGGATGTCCCAGGCTTCTACCATGATCGGGCGGCCGGCCTGTCTTTTGCGGACGGGCATTCCGAGATCAGGCGCTGGCGAGACCCGCGTACGATGCCGCCGTTGATGGCCTCCTTCAAAGGTGACTTTAATTTCGACCTCTTCTTCGCAAGTCCAAACAATGCCGACGTGTACTGGCTGCAAGAGCGTACGACCCGGCCACTGCGCTAGAGAAAAGGGAACGCACGAACCGCAGAATCTATGAAACCCGACGAACCACTCATCACCCGCCGCCGAGCCTTGCAACTGGGCGTCGCCTTATCCGGGACGGCTCTGGCGCAATCCATTCCTTCCCTTCTGGCCAATGAATCCGCGCCAGCGCCGACCCCGGAAAATGTCCTTGGCCCATTCTATCCGTTGATCGGGACGATGGAAAAGGATGCCGACCTCACAACTATTCGCGGTCACAAACGGCGGGCGGAAGGCAAAGTTATTCACCTGATGGGTCGCGTCATCGATCTCAAAGGGGAACCGGTCAGGGGAGCGCGCGTTGAAATCTGGCAGGCCAACACGCATGGCCGTTACGCTCATGTCATGGACCCGAACCCCGCTCCCTTGGATCCCAACTTCCAGGGCTACGCAGTGCAGTCCACGGACAAAGACGGCCGCTACCGCTTCAAAACCATCAAGCCGGGATCCTATCCGGTGGACGCCAACTATACACGTCCGCCCCATATTCACTTCGAGGTGACCGGCAGGAAAAGTCGTTTGGTGACCCAGATGTTTTTTCCGGGAGAATCCCTCAATGAAAAGGATCCGTTGTTCCAAATGCTGGGAAAAGATTCACCGCTCGCGCTCGGCCGTGTCCTGCCCGCCACGGCTGAGGTGGAGCCCGACTCACTGATGGTGATCTGGGACATCATGTTGTATCAGCGCTGACGGAACGACGCCATTTGCGGGAACGCGGAATCTATTTTGCCGGCTGGATAACAGATCGCTCCCGCAAAACAAATTCCGAGCCCTCATCTGTCGTTGCGAATACCCGCCGGAAAATCTGGTTTGCGCATAGCTCAAATTCGTTCGTTCAAGAATTCTCCGGACCTTTCTCCTAATTGATGATGAACACTTTCCTCAAATCTTTGCTGCTGGCACTGCTAGCGACGTTGCCGCTTGCAGCGCAAGCAGGCTTCAACTTTTCGACGAATGACGATGGCACGATCACCATCACCGGATTCACCGGCACTGCGACGGCAGTGGTCGTTCCCAGTTCGGTTGGCGGCCGGCCCGTCACGGCACTCGGGGGGAGTTCCTTTGATTACAACGACAATTTGATCAAGGTGACGATCCCCAGCACGGTGACGAATATTGTGCGGTCGGCGTTCTACGGTTGCGACAAGCTGACGAACATCACGGTGGACGCGCTCAACCCGACCTACAGCAGCTTGGACGGTGTTTTGTTTAACAAAACCGCAGACACGCTGATCGCCTGTCCGCGAGGTAGACGGGGAGGCTACCTCGTGCCCGGCAGCGTAACCAACGTCGGGGTCTATGCCTTCTACTCCTGCACCAGGTTGACAGAAGTAATAATCGGCAACAGCGTGATCAGTATCGGCGACTCGGCGTTCGTATCTTGCATCGCGTTGGCGAACGTCATAATCGGTGACAACGTGGCCACCATTGGGGGAACCGCGTTCGCGTCCTGCTTCGGGCTGACCAATCTGGCAATTGGCGAAAGTGTGGCTAGCATCGGGGAGTACGCCTTCTCGCGGTGCACTGGACTGACGAGTGTGACAATTCCCAACAGCGTGACAAGCATCGACGGGTGGGCGTTTTCAGATTGCACCAAGCTGAGGGGAGTGATGCTTGGGGACAGCGTGACGGTCATAGGAGGTTGGGCTTTCTCGGGCTGCACCAGCCTGACGAACATCACGGTGGACATGTTCAACCCCTCCTTGACTAGTCTGGACGGCGTCTTGTTAATTCTACTGTGGTAGTTTAGAAACGGGTACTTTTCGCATACGGCGGGCCTTACTTTCGCTGACGCGCCTCCGGCGTTCGTGTCGTTTTTGGATGG
>JAYTHD010000151.1:0-21478 GCA_043732975.1 Verrucomicrobiota bacterium | reverse complement strand
CGTTCCAACAACTCGGCATCCGACAGTTCCGCCCGCACCGGAACCCGGACGAGGACGTGGAAATGGTTCGACATCATGCAATAGGTGATGACCTCAAGGTCACAGAAGTCCGCCAGTTTGCCGAGGATGTGCACGAGCTTCTCCTTGCCGCTGTCGGTGAGCAGCATTTGCCCGCCGACCACCCGGGAGATGCAATGATACACCGCTGCTGCCCCCGTCACCTTGATCCGCGCCATTCGCATTGTGCCCTCAAAATAGTCAGAGTCGCGAAAATGTCAAATACATTGAGCCTGTCACTTTATCGTCACTTTGCGTCGCGCTTCCCGTAAAAACGAATTGGCTCACCGTTGACGACGGTGAGCCAATTTCCACCAAGGCGGCCCGGGCAATCTCTCAATGATTGCCCCCCCGGGGCGGCGGCGGCGCTGATCCGACTCAGTTCGTGGGAGCTTTGACCACTTGAAACACGACGGAGCCCGAGATGCTTACCGCCCCCAGAGCATCTTTGACATGCGCCGAGACAACGTAGGACCCGACCGGCGGATTGGTCCACATGGCGGTGTACGGAGCCTTGGTGGCGGAACCCACCAGCTTGTAGTCAGCCCAAAAATTCACCAGCACGATCGGTGCATCACCCGGAGTGGGGTTGGCGGTGAGTTGAACGATGGCCGGTAGCGTCACCACTTGGTCCTTGACCGGGGATACGAGGACCACCGTCGGCGGCAGGTTGGTGATGGTAAACGTAATGGTGGAGGAATTGGCGGCCGCCCCAGCGTCGTCATACGCCCGCGCAATCAGCGAATGGCTCCCCGGCGTCGGCTTGGTCCACAGGAACTGGTACGGCGCGTTGCTGGAGATGCCGACCAGTTTGTGGTCGACGTAGAAATCGACCCGGTTGATCGGGCTGACCGAATCGGTGGCGGTGGCGGCGAACTGGATCGCGTCCTTCACACTGGATTTAGCCCGCTCCGCCGGCGCGGTGAGTTTCACCACGGGGACGACATTCGTGACCAGGATGGCGGATTTGGCCGACTCCCCGGCGACCCCAAAGGCGTCGATGGCGCGCGCGGAGATCTGGTAATGACCGGGTTTGGTGCTGGGCCAGACAAAACCATACGGGGCTGAAGGTGCGCTTCCGATCACCACCCCGTTCGCAATGAAATCAACCCGGGTCACCGGCAGCGGGGCGTCCGCAACCGAGGCGCTCACCGCAATATTGCCGACGGGAACAACGGCGCCGTTCGCAGGGGCGACCAGCACCACGGTTGCGAGCATATTGGAAACCGTGATGTTCACCACCTTGGAAAGTGTCGTCTGGCCAATCTTATCCACGGCTTTGGCAAAGATCGGGTACTTCCTCAAGGCCGACCGGTTGGTCCAAAGGACGGAAAAGGGCGCGCCCGTACTTATTCCAACGAAGGAGTCTCCGGCAAAAAAACTGACACTGGCAATTCCATCCTCGGCATCGGCGGCCTCGGCCGAAAGATTGATAATCGGTCCCGTGACGAGCGCGCCGTCCGCGGGGGAACTGATCGCCACCATGGGTGGATCGTTATTGTACAGGTCCTGCACCAGGGTGACAGTCGACGGTTTTTTAGTGGCGATGACATAGGCCGCATCCGGCTTGAGCGTCAGGGTCACCGTTTTATTGTCGGCCGAAAGCGGTGCCGTCGCGAGCGGACGCACGATCAGGTCCACCGCTTCCGTGTTGGCGGGAATCGTGACCTGCGCCGGCAACTTGTCGTAATCGACTCCGTTGACCGCTGTTCCCCCGATTTCAATCGCCACCGTCAAATCGGTCAGGCTCTTCTCTGTCCGTAGGATTGTGAACGCCCCGGATGAATTGGGAGCAAATGCGATGGGATCCGGGACCAGCAGCTTGACAATGGCCAGGGGCGGAGGCGGGAGCGGAGGATCCGCCGGAAATGCCGGAGTAACGCCGACCGAAAGTGCGAGCGCGAATGCCGCGAGGCATACCGAGAACGATGTAAACTTGACCCGTTTCATGAATTGTCTTCGTGTTATGTTGCCAGATCCCACCGGGGAAATCGGGCTGCTTTTAAGGCTTGTCTTTAAAACGTCGCAGAATCCATCTGGCTTGCAATGCCGTTTCGCCCCTGCCGCCAAACGCTGTGTGTCGTGCAGTCGAGCGATATCCGAGCCAAACCCGCAGGGCAGGGCTGCCCAAGGGAGAGCGTCCGGACTCGGTTCGAGTCCGGACGCAGCCGACAACACGGGGCCTCACAACCCGATCCCGGCGGGTACCGCGGATCCAGGACGGAGCCCGGCGCCATCCCGGCCAGGGTTTGAGGTGAACTCGCTGCTGGCGTCTCAGTGGGTGAAGACCACGGGATCGTGAAAGACCTGGAAGAAACAAGGTTCCGTGATGAGCCGGAGCAGGTCGTCCTCGCGTCGCTTCAAATCGGCGAAAATTCGCGGAGTGGTGTTATCGGCGGGATCCAACTTCGGCATGTTGAGTCCGGTCAGGAAATCGCTCAAGGCCGAGGGTGCTCCGGCGGGCCGCGGAAACACGTGGGTGAAAGCCGTCCGCGTCTCACCGGCATGACAACCATTGCAGGTGTTGAGCGAAAACTTGTGCCGCACCTCGTTGGCCAGGCTCGTGGCGGCCGGGGGCGGTCCGTCCCAGAAGAAATCCTTCGTCGGCATCGGCGCCACCCCACCGAGGAACGGCACCTCCGGCTTGCCCGGGGAACGCCACATGAGCGGGACCGTGTGTTTCTCCGCCAGAATCGCCGCGGCATTGGCCAGGCCGAATTCCGCGATGATCGGTTGGAAGTTATGGCTAAAAGCGGGCGTCTGCTTGACCGTCACCTCCCGCAGTTGACCGGCGTCAGAATCGGTGGCAAAGAGCCTCCATTCGCGAAGTTCCCAGGGGTCGCGCAAAATTTCGTTGGCGCGCAATTGATTCAACGCGCTTTGGTTCGGCTTGCGCGACGGATCGGCTCCCCGGGCGGCAAACTGATCCGTGATGTGTTGCAACGCGGCGTTGAAGGATTCGCCGAATTCGATCAGCGACAGGTTAAACCATTCCAGCGCATACGCCTTGATGTCGCCGCACGTCCGCTTGGGCACGCAGTACTCAAAAATCACGGTGAACTGCGCGGGATCGCATCGATTGGCCCCACCGCCGTTGCCACCGCCGCCGTAGCCGGCGGCCGGCGGCCGGCCGGATCCTCCCTTGAACGCATCCTGAATCAGTCCAAACACAAAACGGCCCTCGCCGCCCAGACAGGCGGGATTGCACGGGTCATCGCCCACCACACCGCCATAACCGGGATTCAGACGCAAATCGACGCGATTGACAATCGCCAACAACCGGAACGGCGCGATGGAAAGGTCCAATGGCCGGTCCGGCCCGCCGCTGGCCGCTTCCCAATCGGCAATCACTTGGGCCAGAATCTCCACGTTGCGAGTTCCCACGGTATCGAAATTGATCACCTGATCGGTCTGCCACGAGCGCAACCAACGACGGACGAAATCCCCTGGATTCAAACCCGTGACGGGCTGATTGGCCATGTCCGACATCAGCCGGCCAAACGTCCATGCCCCCATCGGCGTTCCCCGGCCGGTGCAAGGATCGAAGGTGCGCCGTGGATCCTCGACCACACTAAGATCGGTGATCATCAAGCTGCGATCCCAAAAGATGGGCCGATCCAGCAAGACCTGGACATTCGTTACATTCACGTTGGTGCCGCCACCCACAATTAGATTAGTGCACACGACATTGGTGAATGCCTGATTACTGAAACTCAGCTCGGGCTGGAGCACCCGATTCGTGACGAGAAGCGATTGAAACACCGGCTCATTGGAAATACCCACGACCGTGGGGACGATCACGAAGTTCGTGCGCAATCCCGGAGGCAGCTTGATGACGATGGGCGTCACGATGACGTTGGTCACCAGACACGGCTGGTCGACCACCTTCACCAGCGTGGCGATGTTGGTGACCAGGCGTGGCTTCTCGACGAGTCCCTGATCGGTTTTCACCAATTCGGTCGTGAACACAATGTTCGTGACCCGTATCAGATTGGTGGTCGGGCAAAGACCCGGGACTACTTCCACAATGGTTTCGTTGGTGACGATGGTGATCGGATTGGGATCCTTGAAAACGACTTCATGGACAACATTGCTGATCACTTCATGCGGAATCGTGCCGATCAAAATGTTGGTCAAGGTAACCAACGGCACTTCGATGAAATTGGTGACCACCAACGGCTGCACAAAGATGTTGGTGACACAGATCTTTTCGATCAGACCAGGCTGTCCTGATCCCGCCGCCTGGGCGGCTCCGCGACGACCTGGCTCTCCCATCAGCGCGATACCCAACGGATTCGCCAGCCCGGTGCTGAACGGCGAAGGATGAATCAGCAAACGCTCGCCCCGATTAAAGGCGTCCACGTCGAAAACGGCTGGTTTTTGGGCGTTTACGGCCGCCCTCCCGTTGAAGGTTCCAACCACCGTAAATCGTTGGACCAGCGCCTCGGTAAACTGGTTGGCACCCAACAACTCATTCAGATCAAAGAACAGCGGCCCGGTGAACACACCGTCGCCGGCGCGCGCGTCGCCGCCCTGCCCGTCATCGTGGAAGATCACCACATCATTGCCAAAGAGCAGCGGAAATTGCGGTGGCGGATTCTGATCCGGCTCCAGTTCCATCTCCACCAGGGCATTGCCGGCATTGCCGAGCGCGGACTTTCGGACGAACGCCTTGGCGATGCGAAAGGGCTTCGCCGGATTGCCCCCGACGATCGGCTGCGGATCTCCAGGTCGGCCGTGATCCACGATTCGAAAGAAGGACGGCCCTTGCTGCAAGGCGGGGAGTTTTGCCGTCGAATTCCTCACAGTGCCGCCCGCCACCGAAGTCCAGGGACCATTGGGAGTCGGACCAATCTGCAGATCGCCGCCCGTGTCCCAATCGAAGCGCACCTGGTCGCCCTCGAATTTCGGGGGCGAGACGGTGGCTCGATTCGGGGCTGCGCCCACGGGCTGAAGCCCCAGTACCAGGGCCGCAAAAAATGCGGCGGCACACAACTGCTGCTTGAGTGTTTTCATACCTCGCTCGGAGAATTGCTCCGCTTCCTGGTCCGGCGCCGGGATCGACCCAACCACTCGTCCGACGCAAGACCACGAATTCTGGCTCAAGCACACCGCGGGCCGTTCGCGAATCTGCGAAATCACCACGGGAACTCGTTTTGCTTCCCGCCCGCCCTTGTTCTTCCCTCGAAATTGCCGTTTGCTTCCGCCTTGTGAATCTCCTGCCGCGCTCTTTTGGATTCCTGGCTGCGTACCTGTCGTTCGCCACAGCATTTTCTCCCGCCGCTGATCCGCTCAAATTTTCAATTTTCGTACCGATGCGGGATGGCGTCCAACTGGCCACCGATGTCTGGCTGCCCCGGCCTGACACCAACCGCCCCCTGCCCGTCGTCTTCCTCCGCTTTCCCTACAACAAGGATCTCGGCGTGGGTCTGGGCCGCGACGGCGTCACCCGCGGTTACGCGGTGGTGGCCCAGGACACCCGGGGACGGTTCAAGTCCGAAGGTGAAAACCTGCCGTTCCACCTGGACGTTCCGGACGGCGAGGACAGCCTCGCGTGGATCGCCCGACAACCGTGGTGCAACGGTAAGATCGGCACCTTCGGCGGCTCGGCCGGTGCCATCTCGCAATTCCAAATGGTGGCGGCCGGCTCGGGGAAAGTCAGCGCGCAGCATCTCACGGTGGGTGCAGCCAATCTCTACGAAGTGGTCTATATCGGAGGAGTGTTCCGCAAATCCCTGGTCGAGGACTGGATCCGGGCCACGAAGTTCGCGCCCAATGCCCTCGAAACCTGGACGAGCCATCCGGTCTACGATGCCTTCTGGCGCGGCCAGGACGCGACCCGCCACTACGCCGGCATTCAGGTGCCCGCAGTTCATATCGGGGGTTACTGGGATATCTTTGCCCAACCCACGATCGACGCCTTTGTCGGCTACCAAAACAGCGGCGGCCGTGGCGCCCGGGGACAGCAGAAGCTCGTCCTGGGACCGTGGAGTCACGGGGTGCTGCAGGAAAAGGTTGGCGATCTGACCTTCCCCGGCGGCAAGCAACCCCCGGACAAAGTCCACGATCAATGGCGCTGGTTCGATCATGTGTTGAAAGGGGAACCAAATGGCGTCGAGCACTGGCCGGCCGTCACCTATTACGTCGTCGGCGACACCCTCGATCCCCACGCCCCGGGCAACGTCTGGCGCACGGCCAACACCTGGCCCCCGCTGAAGACCCGGCCCACGCCGTTCTTTCTGCACGGCGATGGCACTCTCGACGCCGTCAAATCCAGCCACTCCGCGCTGCTGAGCTATACCTATGATCCGCGGGATCCGGTCCTGACCGTGGGTGGCATTCAGCTCACCCTCCCCGCCGGACCGATCAATCAGGTGCTCGTGGAGGCGCGCCCCGACGTTCTCCTTTTCACCTCCGGGGTGTTGCCGGAACCGGTGGAAGTGACCGGCCGCGTCCAGGCCCGGCTCTGGGTGTCCAGCGATGCCACCGACACCGATTTTCTAGTGCGGCTCTGTGACGTGTACCCGGACGGACGTTCCTTCAATCTGTGTGAAGGCATCTTGCGCACCCGTTTCCGCGATGGACTGGACCACCAGAAATTGCTCAAGCCGGGGCAGATTTATCCGCTGAAGGTCGACTGCTGGTCCACCAGCGTCATCTTCAACCGAGGCCATCGGATCCGCGTCCACGTCACCTCGAGCAGTTTTCCCGGCTTCGATCCCAACCCCAATACCGGCGAGCCGTTTCGGGCCAGCGACCGCACCCGCGTGGCCCGCAACACACTTTATCTCGACTCCCGCCATCCCTCGCAAATCATCCTGCCGATCGCCCCCAAGCCGTAAAACCCCGGCAGGGCGGGCTCGCCGATCGGGCGCCTACCGCTTGGCCGCGCCGTTCACGGTGCACCCACCAGCCACCAGGCACCGACGGCAAACGCCACTGCGGAGGAAGTTCCCATTAAACCGCGATAGAGCTTAAAGTGGTCCATCGCGAGATAGCGCGAGACGCTGCCCAATAATCCGGCGAAGCTGCACATGGCGAAGACCGTGCCCAGACCGAAGGCCAGCAGGTAGGCCACCGAGTCGGTCAGCCGGGCAAAGCCCAACGTCGGCAGGACCCCCAGCAGATGCGAACTGCCGGCCAATCCGTGCAGCGTCCCAAATCCGAAGGCCGCATGCCGGTGTCCATGCAATGGGGAGGCCCCGTCGGCGTGCCGGTGTCCGGCGGCATGAAAATGGAGGTGATCATGGGCCTGGCCATCGTGTACGTGCGCATGCAGGTGCACCTGGACGCGCAGGGCCTGGCGCAAGGCCCAGATCCCCAGACCCAACAGCATCACGCCGACCAGGCGTTCGCTCCAGCCATTCCAGAAAGTAATCGGCACCAACTGCCGCGTGGCCAGCGCAAGAACGCCCACCACGGCCACCCCGGCCGAGTGACCGATGCCCCAGCGCAATCCACTCCGCCAGGCATTCCGATGTGCCCGCACCGCGAGCGGGGCCACGGCCGCCAGGTGATCCGGTCCACTCAACACATGGACGAATCCGGCGAGGCATCCGGCAAAGGCGGCAAACATGGGCGGGACGGTGCGGGGTAGAATCGGGACGGGCAATTACCGATTGAACGTCGCGGGACGTTTCAATGGAATAGGAACTTCGCTGACAGCGGCGCTCACGCCATTGGTGCTGCCGCGACGATACCCGGCGAGATCCAAAGTCACATGGGCAAACCCCAATTCGCGACCATGCTCGGCGAGACGGGCGGCGAAATCGCCCGCCGCCAACCGGGGCAACTCGGCCAGACCCACCTCGATCCGCGCGAGGTACTGCCGCTGGGACCCGGGACCCACTTCATGGATCCGCACCCGCACGTCGTAAAAGCCGGCGTCGCGCAGAAAATATTCCGCCTCCTCGATCATTCGCAACTTCGCGGGCGTGACCGGTTCCCCGGTCGCCACGCGCGAACTCAAACAGGCCAACTGCGGCTTGTCGGCGGTCGGCAGTCCAAGTCGGGCACTGAGGGCCCGGATTTCAGCCTTCGCCAGGCCCGCTTCCTTCAGCGGCGCGCGAACCGCAAACTCCGTGGCCGCCTGCGCACCCGGCCGGTGGTCCCCGACGTCGCTGGCATTTTCCCCGTAGGCAATGACGGCAAAGTGCTCCGCCCGGGCCAGCGGGACCAGTTCGGAAAACAGGGCGTGCTTGCAGAAATAACAACGGTTGGTGGGATTGGCCAGGTATTGGTCGTTTTGAAATTCCGCCGTGCTCACCACCCGGACCGGGAACCCGAACGCCTCGCCCAAGGCCAGCGCCTCGTGCAACTCCCGCCGCGGCAAACTCGGTGAATCCGCAATCACCGCGAGCGCCCGGTCCCCGAGCACCTCGTGCGCCACCTTCGCCAGCAGCACCGAATCCACACCTCCCGAATAGGCCACCAGGCACGATCCGTAACCTCGCAAGACTTCCCGCAACCGCGCAACTTTTGCGTCCAACACATCGAAACACTAGCAGGAACCAGAGTGTTGCCAGTATTCATTCCGGCGAAGGGACCAAAGGCGCGCACCGGCGAAAACAGCCGAAGTCCCAGGGGAACTTCGGCTGCAGGGTAAATTCAGACACCGGCCGCCGCACGGTTGAGGTCGGTGTCCGGGCGTGACTCAGACGTCGGCATGGCGACGGGCCAGCATCGCGGAGAATTTCGCCACTTTCATCTTTCGCCGGCGCTTGGCGCTCGGCTTTTCGTAGGTGCGCTTGGCGCGGACATCCTTCAGGGTGTTCTCGCGCTCCACCTTTTTCTTCAGGCGGCGCAGGGCGCGATCGATAGGTTCGCCCTTCTTCAGTTTGATTTCGCTCAAATCACGTTCACATCCTTCCCGAACACGGTTTCGAATGACTTTCGTCGCCCGAACTCCGCGTGCCGTCAGGGCTTCCGCCCCACGACATGCCTTGTGGTCTCCCTCGGAGGACCCAGCAAAAGGCGCGCTGTAGTTAGTGGACACCTCCCCGGTGGCAAGTTGATTCCTCCGTTGTGTTGCCCACCAAGCGGAGACCAGCTGCGCTCACTGTAAGGGCGCCATCGGAGGGGAGGAGATCCGGATGGATGCTTCTTTTCAAGTAGGGCGTGTGGCTTTTCGAGTCGGTGGGTGGAAGTTTCCGAGGAGCGGTCACTTCACGGAGTCCCGAGGAGTTGCTGCGGCGCAGTCGATCGGCCGGCCCTGGCGCAATGGATTCAGCAACCATTGAGGATCGGGACGCGCTCCGGCGGTCGGGAGAGCTCTGGAGACCTTCGCTACCGCACTTCAGAGGCCGGATGCGATAAGCGAAATGCATCCAAATCTTGCCCGCCGTTCTCCATTTTCACAATTTTACCGTCCTCCAGTGTAATTACCCGGTCGGCTTGATAGGCGAAAGCCAGATTGTGCGTGGTGATGAGGACGGTAAGGCCCTGATCCTTGACCAGACTCCGCAGCAGCGCAAAGATTGCCTCCCCGGTGGCCTTATCCAGATTGCCCGTGGGCTCGTCGGCGATCATCACCTTCGGTTGGGTAATCAGCGCACGGGCAATCGCGACACGCTGCATTTCACCGCCTGAGAGTTCCTTTGGCAAATGATCCACACGGGCGGCAAGTCCGAGCTTGGCGAGCAGCCTGAGCGTGGCTTGACGGTTGTTCGGTCGCCTCAGGAACATCAGCGGCAATTCAACATTCTCCGCCACCGTGAGTGTGGGAATCAGGTGAAACTTCTGAAAGATGAAACCCAAAGTGCCCCGACGGGCCCCGGCCAGATGATCCTCGGTCAAATCGGCAATGGACTTGCCTTCGAGGCAAAGCTCACCGGTGGTCGGTACGTCGAGGCAGGATAGCAGGTTGACCAAAGTCGTCTTGCCCGAACCGGACGGGCCAACGATGGAGACCATCTCGCCCGTGCGAATATCGATGTCGACGCCGTCGAGGGCCTTGACAGTCTCGCTCCCGCGCTGGTAATAGCGCCGGAGTCCACGGCCGCGAATGATGAGGTTGGCAGGTGTTGTGTTCATGGTTTATTCCCCCTCGCGGATGGCTTCAATGGGGCGCATGGACGCAGCGCGCCAGGCCGGATACAGGCCGGCGAAAAATCCCAGTACAATTGAGCCGAACAAGGCGCCACCGATCAGATTCAGGTCTATGCTCACTATGGAACCCTGAACGCCGAGATTAATGATTCGACGAATCGCCGCCTCGACGACGCTGGCACCGACAACGGCGATCAGGCATCCGAAAACTCCACCCCCGACACACACGGCGAGGGTCTCCAGCCAGATGAGTTGGAAAATGTCGCTCCGGTATGCCCCAATGGCCTTCATGACGCCGATCTCACCCGTACGCTCATAGACACTCATCAGAATCGTGTTCACCACGCCAATCGCGGCGACAATGACCGCGATGATCGCGACTGCCGCGATCATCACCTGCGCGGTGCCGACCAAGCTCACGAGCGTCCCCTTGACCTGCTCCAAACTCACCACCTGCACCTCTGGAATCTTCAACCACCGGCCCTCGAATTCGCGCAACTCAACTGCCCCAAATTTCTTCAACTTGATGCCGACAATGGTGAGATCCGTGGGCCGGTTAAAGATGGACTGCGCGTTCCTAATCGGCATGAAAACGGTGCCATCGTCCTGTGTGCCGGTGCGGTCCAGGATGCCGACAATCTTGAATTCGTGGGTCGTCGAGTCAGCCTGGCCGTTCGGAGTGACCGTCGAGTAGAAAGTGTCACCAACCTTGCGCTGCTCATATTGTGCCGCTTCGAATCCAAGCACGACCTCATTGGTGGAATCGGTGGCAAACCAACGCCCACCCTCGTAGCCGGTACCGGACTTGAACTGCAACCATGGCTTCATCGTCAGAAACGAAGCGGTATCAATGCCCGAGATGATGGAAAAGGACTTCGTGCTGGCATCATCGCGGATGCCGCTCCCTTCCTTCGCGGCGATCCCGACAAAGATCGGCGTAATCGACAGGATGGCGCCATCCGATCGCACTTTGTCATAAATATCGGCCGGCAGATAAAGAAGCCCGGTACCCCCTTTTAGCATCATCGTTGCCGCCTCGTAGGGGCAACCCTTGGCCATGATCATCAACTGAAAGCCGAGTCGCTCGATGCTGCGATCGAGCGCCTTCCGATATCCCAAATTGAAGCCCCCAAGACTCACGGCGACCGCGACCGCCAGCGCGACACCGGCGAGGGTCAACAGTGAGCGCACCGGGCGGCGCAGCAGATTCTTGGAAGCCAGTGTGACGTGCCTCATGGTAGCTGCCTCTCGGTAAAGGTGACCGCCACGCCGATCAATTCGTAGCCATCACCGAACCTGATTAGTTGGCCTTCGACATGGGCAACTTTGCCTATCCGTGCCGGCAGACGGGGAGTGGTATCGCCCATCTCCACCTTGAGTTCCCGGGCCTTGGGATCGGTGGGATCGGTGAGATAGAACCAACAACCCGTTGAAGGGCACTGACGTTTGAGGAGACCGTGAATGCTCACGGGCTTGCCCAGATAGGCCTCTGGCTTTGCCACAATATCTGGAATCGCGGCAATCGGTGGCCCGGTGAATGGCTTGCCGAAGTGATCCTCCCGAACGGTGAATCGCCACGCCAGCACCGCAACAACAACGGCAAGGATGGATGCACAAAGAATTAGGACTGTTTTCATGAAAATTTGACCGGTCCGCGATCATTCGGCCCGTGTCGGGGCATTGAGCTTCGACAGCAACTCCTGCGAGCGCTGGTAGTAGGTTTCATATTTGAGATTGTAGACGAACATGTCGAGCAGGATGAGATTCTTGCGCAGCCCGCGGAGTGATGCTTGATAGTCTTGCTTGCCGGATTCGCCCACATCGGGCAAAGCCATGCGCCCGACTTTGTCCTTCTCGCTGGTCGGTTCGGCGACCCGAAAATAGTCGTGCTTGTAAAAGTCGGCGAGCGTGAGGCCACGGAACTGCTCGCGGAATTCCTTCCGTCGCAGCGCCTTCGCAGCCGGGCTTTCAATCCTCTGGAAGAAAAAGTTCCTGATTTCGCCGGATTCGGGATCCACGGCAACGAATACCTGAATGACCCCGCCTTTTCCAGGGACGTTGACTCCATGGACAATGCCAACGAGATGGACTCCTTTGAAAACGGAATAAACGGTGTAAGGAGTCTCATAGGTCTCATAGACCGGGTCCAGATCGCTGCCCAAACGGGATCGCAGATCTTTGAAGAGCCGGGGTCCGTCCTTCAATTTGTCCAATTGCCGGGACTCCTCCTTGTAGGTGGTCATTTCCGGAAAAAGATATTTCAAATCCTGCGCCGGATTGCTGAGCGTGCATCCAATTGCCGCCTTCGCCTCCAGGGATTGGAGGAGCATCAGCAAGGTTGCCCACTTGATGAATTGTTTCATGGCTGTGAATTCTGTCGACTACCAATAGCGATAGTATTGCAATGTAATAATGGTGGCAGGTGCACCCATCCGGGTTTCGGTCTGGCGCTCAAGATTCAATTTCACCCATTCCAGGTTGGCATTGCCCAAATCATTGCGGAAATACCAGGTGAGTTCGCCGATGATCGACGAGTCGATCATTTCACCTTTCCAGCGCCTATTGCTGGAGGATTGTGCGGCTGGGATGAAAAGCGTCTCTTCGGCGAATCTCCGGTATTGCAGACTCAAACCGCATTTTCGGTTGCGCGTCAAATATTCGGCCTGATAGAGCTGGGTGAATATCTGGTCCGGCTGGTCACGGCCGGCGCTCAACTCCGCCGTCACGGTAATGGATCCGGTCGGTATCGAGCGCCGCCAGCGCAGATCGCCGCCGTGGCGAAATGTATCAACAATGCCATCACCCGGGGAGTTCACCGCGATCGCCGGGCTGCGGATGACGGCCTCTGGAGAAAGCCGCTGCCCACGGAGAATCGAAAGTCCGGCCTCGATGCCGTATTCGTTGAGATACTTGTTGGAGAGACGGAGGCGGGTGCCCACCAATCCCATCTGGCCCCTGAACGCCACGTCATACCCCGATCCGACCGCATAATATAAGTCATAGCTGAGCTCTGCGTTGATGGATCCCCAAAATGCCGCGTACCAATCGCGATCAGATCCGAAATTCTGTTCGTTGGAGAGCTGTAACAGGGTCCCGTGGGTATCCGTTTGGAGGTTCAAGCCGAAGGGGAGATAGAAGCGGCCCACCCGAGCGTTGAATGCGCCGGCATAGTTTCCTCGAGCCGCATCATCAAGGAGGGGATTGAGGACATTGTAGAAGTCCCAATAGAGGTTGTGATATTCGAGGAACCAACCCCGACGGTCCGCTCCCTCGGCGTCATTGGCAACTGCATGAAAATTATCGCGACGCACCAACCGCACCTGAACGTCAAAGGCAGCGACGGTCGCCGTGTCGGTGGAAAACCTTTTGAACATCTCAAAGCCGGCGGAGCTTCGGGAATACCAACCATCAGCGGTGGCCCGTGGCAGGGCAGCGGCCTCGGAACTTCGAGAGAATTCCAACATTATTTCCTTCTTGAAGGCAAATTCTTTAGTCAGGAGTCGTTCGAGAAACGAGCTCTCGACCAGACGTTGCGAGCCATCGGCAGGCTGCCCGAGTGACGCCGGTGGCTGAATCGGCGCGCGCGCGGTTCCCAGGTCGGCGAAAGGATCGCCTGCAGACCCGGGAACCGGGGACTGCCGGACCGCCCCATCCAGATCACCAAACGGGTCTGGTTCGGCCGCCCACAGCCCGCCTCCGGCGATGGCAGTTGCAATCATAATTGCCCCCGCTCCCATGCAATCACCTATCGGAATCATCGGTCAGAGCCCCACGAAAATCTTCACCACTGGCCAGGTCATCAGCGAACCCGAACCAGTGGGTCGACTCGCGGCGGTGCGCCGCGGGGTGGGCCATACCCACCGTCTGACCTCGATCAGGTAGCCAGCATCGATCCAGCCACCGGATTCATTTACCGATCACAAGCCGCTTCGTGGGGCCATTTCTCCCAATGGTAGCGCTTGGATCGTGGCTGACCTGCCCCGGCTAACGGAGTGACCGGGAGCAAGGCGGTGCTCACTCCCGATTCTATTGGCAGGATTGACTATTTTTCCATTCCCTTGGTGGCACCTTCCCCGGGCTTGGTGGCGCAGCAGAATGCCGAGTCGGCGCCACAGGATCCGCAGGTGTGTTTCATTACGGTGATGTCGCCTTTGGCGTGGCCGACGACCGTCAGGGTTGAGCTGCAACCCTTGCAGGCATGGGTGCCGACGAGCTCCATGGGTTGCCCGTGCTCATTCAACACCTGTGCGCCCTTGGCCGTCTGCTTGACCCGACTGGTCCAGACGGTCTTGCACTTGGCGCAGACCATGGCAATGGTGTCGCCGGTTTTGAGCGCGTCGGTCTCCTGCTTGCTGCTGACCCCGTGGAGCATCAGCAGATGCTCGCCGCCCTTCATGGGCTTCATCGGCTTGGTCTCTCCCTCCGCTTGGAGCGCCGTGACCGAGAGGGTCCCGACCGCAAAGGCTGTGGCCAGTATGAGGCGCCGGAGGTTGTGGAATGTATTTTTCATGGTTATTGACTGTTAGTTGCTCTTTTCTGTTTTTAGGAGCGGTATTCCCGCGTGTATCCAAAATCTACTACACCGGAGGCCGCTCGATCCCTCAGTATTTGACTCAAATTCTTCTGATTACATCCGTCTCGGATGCGGGTCCTGTATGTTAACGCGCAGAACCTACAAGAGGCTGCCTGGGTGCCGCTCACCGTTTCTTGGTGAGCTTGGAGCTTTTTTTGTTCCATCAGATCCCAGCGACAGGGCACGACTTGGCTCCCCAGCAATTCATTGACAGGAAATCAGTCGCCATTGTTTACGGGGCATCCGGCCCAAAGGGATGAGGCAATGGAAGAGGCAATGGGGTCATGGAAGTGGAGGGCAATCGGAATGGAAGGCAATGGGGTCAAACATTGTTTATGTTTGACTCCATTCTTTGACCCCATTGCCTCCACTCTGACGCCGCCATGGCGAAGAGGCAGGTTTCCCAGGTACGGGGGGACAATCGGGCCTGGATTTCCGACGGTGGACCCTGTGGCAGCCATTGAATTGTCTGGACAATGGATCAACTTTTTTTAAGTATCTCGGTGCTCCCACGAAAAATATTAAATCCATGCAAATCCATGACTCGTTTTATCGCCCGTTTCGACGGGTGCTGACGGCTGGTGTCATCGCCGCCGGTCTCGCGTTTCTCCCAGCGGTGGTGGAAGCTGGTCCCAAAGGCACGGTAAACGTCCGCGCCTTGGGCAACCAGCGTCTGACCATTGACGGCAACATTGCGGACTGACCTCTGTCGGCATTCACTACGGTGGCCCAACAGCCACTTTTTCCAGACGGGCAGAACGCCACGTCAACCACCGCAAATGGGGATCATCTCGTTTTCGACAACCAGCGGGTGGGCCTCTTCAACGGCACGGCCGCCGACGGTTTCACCGCTGGCGGGATCACCGATTTCGGCGTGACCACCTATTTCGCGTACGACCGCAAGTTTCTCTACATCCTCTCGGTCGTGATTGACAACGCGCTCCGGGACGATCTGGACACGACGGCGTTTGGTTCGAGCGGATTCCTGAATGACGGCTTTGAATTCTTCATCGACGCCAAGGGGGACAGCACGGATTGCATTTCCGACGACGCCTTCCCGAACATCGACGGGCCGGAATCCTCGTCACCAAACACCGACGATTTTCAAGTGACGGTGGCATTGAATGCGAACTTCAAGCCGGCCGGAAGCGGTCCGAATGTGCTTGGTGCGCGGCAGGGAATTACGCGGGCGGGCACTGCAGCCATGATCGGGCCCCTGGATGAGAACGGCGCTGTGGTCGCCGCCACCATGGGCGGTCCCGGCGGTACCTATCGTGACGCGCTGGACGCGGCCGGGGCGGCCGATGGGAGCCCCGACATTGCCGCCTTGAAGTATGACGACCTGCGGGCGGCCGGCGCCTTGAACCCGGAAATCCTGGCCAATCCCGGTGTGAAATTCAAAGGGTACGCGATTGAGATGCGCATTCCGCTGCGGGGCAGGATCCTTCCCGACCTGAGGTCCGAGCGCGGCCGGGCGGCAGGTTCCGAACAGGTTCCCCAACCGGCCGCCTTGGGCTTCGACCTCTTCTGGCGCGATGTGGATGAGGACGGAAAGATTCAATGGGCGGATTGGGGACAGAGCACGACGGTGCCGTGCGCCGATCCCCAGACCAGTCTGTTCAACACGGCGAACTGGGGGCAGTTGGTTTTCGACCCGTCCCACCCGCTGGTGCCGTTCGCGGCGAGCACGCCGAAGATCCTGTTCGTGACATCCGATGCGGCGAATCCCCTGAATGCGGATGCAGACCTCATGGGTTTCTTTGAGACGAGCGGGTATCAGGCGATTTCGTTTCATTCCTCGGCCTACGCGTCCGAACCCGACGACTTGCGGGCAGCGACGGCCGGCAAGGTGATGGTCTTCATCTCCGAAACCATCGGGTCGACCTCAGTGACGGATCCTCCGGGACAGGGTGCGGGCCCGTTTGCGCTGCACGACACGGACATCCCGATTATCTCCTTCGAGGCCTTCATGTTCGACAATGCGGGTTGGGTCGCCGTATCGCCCGACTGGGCGACTGGCGGGGCCAACGACTTCATTGGCTGGGGCAACACAGCCAGGGCGGAAGTCTACGCCCTGGGTACGGATCCAGGGCCTCAGGACTCTCTTTACATCCGCAAGCCAGCCCATCCCATCGCCACCGGTTTCACGGGCAAGGTCAAAGTGTATGCGAAGCCATACAGCTTCAACTTCGGCCTGCCTTCGGCGGAAGTGGACATCATTGCCAGCGTGAACGCGGACGGTACCTACCCGGCCCTGTTTAGTTACGACAAGGGCAAGAAACTGTCCGACGGCACCGTGGCGCCCAACAAGCGCATCGCCCTGTTCCTCGGACAAACCGGCACCGGAAAGCTGTTGGATGACGGTGTCACCCGAAGTCCGGAGGCGAATTTCCCGACGGACTTCGGCATCCTTAGTCCGGATGGCCGCAAGCTCCTGTTGAACACGCTGAACTACGCGGCACCGGTGGCAACCGCCAAGCCGACTCTCTCGATTGCGCGGGCGGGCGCCACGGTGACGATCACCTATGGCGGAGGCACACTCCAAAGCGCCATGACTCTCGGCGGGACATGGGCCAACGAGTCCGGTGCAAGTCCGGTCTCGGTGGCGACCACCGGCGCGTCCAAGTTCTACCGCGTCAAGGGGAACTAGGATCCAACGGCTCCGGGCGTCAGAAACCGCCCCGCTTCGGATGCCAATCCGGGACGGGGTGTTTTGCTTGTGGGGCCCGGCGCGGGTGGCAACCGTGCCGGCCAGGCTCGCAAAGTGGGAGGCAATGGGGTCAAACATTGATTATTGACATTTTGCCTCCAGGCGACGGTTTAACGCCACCGTCGTCCCCATCCCCGTAACCCGACATGAGCTTCACCGATACTCCTGCAGGACGTTCATCCGCCAGGCCACCCGCTCGGCTCCAGTGTTTGTCCATCAACACGAACGCGTGAAGCCCCGTCCCGAAACGGCCCGCTAAATCAGCCACCCGTCCGAAAAACCGTCGTCGATCCTCGCCGGTCCGACCGTTCACCTCCCCGCCGTTTCCCCGGCTTCTCACAGGGTACCAGATATCTCGCGCCTGAATTCCCAGGCGTCGCGCCACGCCAACAACATCCAGAGCTCAATTCAAATGTCGAATGTTGATGTTTGACCCCGTTGCCTTTCACGGATTGAGTTCGTACCCGAGGACGAAATCCATCGCCGCCCTGCCCTGCCGGCGCTTATGCCGCTGTCTCCAATAAAATCTTCGGATGCTTCGCGGCGATTTTTAACAGGACCTTGGCTGGTCCGGCGGGCTTGCGACGTCCTTGTTCCCAGTTTTGCAGCGTGTCCTCACTGATGCCCAGCAGTCGGGCGAACTTGATCTGCGGCAGGCCGAGTTTGGTGCGCACGCGCACCACGTCGTTGGGGGTCTTGACCTCGAATTTCCGCGAGGCCCTGGTTTCGCCGTGTTCGATGGCGGCGGCTTGGTTGACGCTTTGCAGTAGTTCGTCAAAAAGTTCCTTTTTCATAATTCAAATCTCCAGCGCTTTCCGAAGTTCCGAGAAACCGTCGTCGATCCTCGTCTGTCTGATAAAGCACACCTCCCCGCCGTTGCCCCGGCTCATTACATGGCACCAGCCATCACGCACCTGAATTCTCAAACGTCGCGCCATACAAACTTCATCCCCCAGTCCGACCTAACTGTCGAATGTCGATGTTTGACTCCATTGCCTTCTCTCTTTCGGGTCGGAGGTGCATTTTAATCTTTCCGTGGACGGCGGCTTAACCGTCCAGCATGTCAACGCGCCCGCGACGACTACAGTATTTCTGCACAATACCGGAGTGGTCAATGACCTCCAACAAATCGAAACGGAGATGACCCAACTCGATATTTCCGGCGGAGACCTGCCTGTCGGGGTCAGGGTTCGGGAAAGTCCCACGCTTCATTCGACCGGACGGACCACCATTGAGGTCCGAGAGGGCGGCTACAATATTGAAAGCTACTTCGATGTGAATGTAGAGTTGAGCCTGGATGGAGGGCAGACGTGGGAGCCGTCGTCCTTGCCGGCGTTTCGCATGAAGATTTCAGACAATAATCCGATCCCGACAGTGTCCGAATGGGGGCTGATCATCCTCGGCCTACTGACCCTTACCGTCGGCACTATCTTCATAATGCGGCAGCGCAAATCCATGCCCACCGCAGTTGGAGTTGTCTAATGAACGACCCGCGCCCGCCGCTGTTCGTAGCCCCTGTCTTCGCAAGAGTGTTCACCGCCGTGCTGGCGGTGGCCGTAGCGGGAAATGGGGCTGCGATTTGCCTTCAGGGAACCATTGCCGGGCGCGACGTGGCGGGGACTTTAATCAGCGCGGTGATTTTCTCTTACTGGTTGCACTTGCTCCTGATTTCGCATGACGATGCGGCGAAATGCGAATAAACTGGTGGAATATGCTTTCGCGACGCTCCGCGGAAAGGTGCATTCGTGGGCAATTTGCGGCGGTTGCGCCGATGGTGCAAGGGCTTTTGGGCACTCATTGCCGGATTTGGGATTTGGAGTGGCTTTTGAGTGCGTGGATGCGCCCTGATGTTGTTTACCATTGATCGGTTATGATGTTTTCATAGTCGGGCGGAGGGAAGACTGAAGCTGATTCCTTGAGCCTCCGGCCTCCCCGCCTTCAGCCTGGCCCGCCGATTCAGAAGACGGAGGATCTTGTCGACCACGTCCGGGTTGTCCATGAAGGCGATTGCGCGGATCTGCTTCTGGCCAACCGGGCATTGCAACGGGTCGACGTGCCGCGCCTGACCAATGAGGTCTCGCAATTTCCGAGGGAGCAGCTTGAGGGGCCGTCGCGGCGAGCCCGGGAATGGGGTTTTCCTCCACCGGGAATGGGTTGCGCAGGACGTAGTGGCAAAGTTGTTCACGTTCGGCACGGTTCTCCGGCGCGACGGTGTGGCTGGCGTCCACGCTGAAGCCGGTGTGTTTGGGGGGATTCCTCGCGAGGACTCTCGGACCACCCATTTTGGGGGAGATGAGTTTGCGATGGAACAGTTCGGCGAAGCCTTGCCGGCAGGACCGGATTTCCCGTTTCTCCTGTTGCCGCTTCGCCCGGTCACCATATCGTACGCGTGCGTATGAATACTGCTTCTGGGCCGGCTCCGTCGAATACGTGGCTGGCGTACACGATGTTGACCGTCCTCATGTGGGGCGTTTATGGGATCCTGTTGCACAAGGGCCAAACGCTCTTCCAGCCCGCTTCCGGACCCAAGCTCGACATCAATGAGGTCCGCTACAAATCGTTCCTTTTTGTCGGCCTGGCTTACTTTCTGGTCGCCGTGCTGCTGCCGCTGGTCCTGCTCATGGGACGGGGCACCGCCTTCAGTGGCTACACCTCCAATGGCATGACCTGGTCGCTGATCGCCGGCATCGCCGGGGCCGTCGGCGCCTTCGGTGTGTTGCTCGCGTTTGGGACGGGCGGGAAGCCCGTGGTGGTCATGTCTCTGGTCTTCGCCGGCGCTCCGTTGATCAACGCCACCATTGCCACCCTCATGCATCCGCCCGACGACGGCTGGGGTTCGGTCAATCCGCTTTTCTGGCTGGGTGTGGTTCTGGCGGTCGGTGGTGGCTTCCTCGTCGCGCGTTTCAATCCCGGCGCCCCGGTGCCGAAGAAGGCCGTGCCTGCCGCCGCCCACGCGATGGCCGCTCCCGCTCCGAAGGGCAAGTCTGCCTGAGCCGCAGCCATTCGGACGAACCACGGATGAACACCGATGAACACGGATGGGGAGCGGGCAAAAACGAGGCGCTTGAGCGCTCAGTTTCGCGGCACCAATAGGTGAGGCCTCCGGTCTGGTTCAGCGCAGGAAATGCCCGTTCTCATTGGTGCAAATGGGTGTTCGTTCGTGGTTCACCCGGTTTTCAATTATTACCATGACGGATTCGGAAGATCGCTGGGAAGCCGTGCAGCGATTGGTGACCGGGGTCGCGGAGCGAAGTCCATTCTATCGGCGCCTATGGGCCCACGTCGGCAATCCAACAACACCCGTTTCGCCCGCGGATTTTGCCGCCCGTTTCCCATTCACCAGCAAGGCGGACTTGGTCGCGGACCAGGCAGCGCATCCGCCCTATGGATCGATCCTGACGTGCCCGTTGGATGCCTACGTCCGCTGTCATCAGACCAGCGGGACGACGGGATCGCCGCTGCGCTGGCTGGACACCGCCGCGGATTGGAAGGCCATGACTGACGATTGGGCGACGGTTCTCCGGGCCGCCGGAATGACGCCCCAGGATCGGGTGTTTGTCGCCTTCAGTTTCGGACCTTTCCTGGGCTTTTGGCTGGCCTTTGAGGCGGCTCAACAACTGGGTTGCCTCACCCTTCCCGGCGGCGGGATGTCCAGTGCCGTGCGGTCGCGCGTGATCCTCGAAAATCAATGCACGGTCCTCTTTGGCACCCCGACCTATCTGCTGCACCTGGCCACCGTCGCCCAGGCGGAAGGACTGAATCTTTCAAAAAGTGGCGTGCGACTGCTGGTGGTGGCCGGTGAACCCGGTGGCAGCCTCGTGGAAAACCGGCGTCGACTGAGCGAGGCGTGGAACGGGGCGCGGGTTTTTGATCATCACGGAATGACCGAGGTCGGCCCGGTGACCTACGAACATCCCCGGCAACCCGGCACGCTGATCGTCCTGAAGTCCGGCTTCTGGGCGGAAGTCATCGAACCCACCACGCAGCGGCTGGTGCCGGAGGGCGGCCCCGGTGAACTCGTGCTCACCACCCTGCACCGGCCCGGTTCCCCGTTGATTCGCTATCGCACCGGCGATCTCGTCCGCGCCCGG
>JAYTHD010000150.1:0-29318 GCA_043732975.1 Verrucomicrobiota bacterium | reverse complement strand
CATCCACCCAGATCTTGCCAAATCGCCCATTGCCGTCGGTGGTCCGACCCTCGAACACCGTGACGTTGTAGGTGCCGGGGTTCAGGCCGGCGAAACGCATCAACGTCTCGGTTCCGGCGGTATCCGGGTTGCGATAGAGGTAGTCGTCTTTGACGATCGCCGGAACCACGACTCCATCATAGAGGGCTTCAAAGCCATCTTTGGTGGGGTTGTTGCCGGTCTGGCCCAATGAATAGGGCGGGGTGTCGGCATTGAGGGTTTCCGCAAGGGTCCGATTATCAAGCATCGTCATCGTGGCCTTCTTGTTGGCGTCCTTGGAGGCGTCAATCAGCGGCCAGGTGACTTCCGTACCTTCGGCGTTGACCGTACCCTTGGTACTCGCACTACCTTCGGTAACATTCGCATTGGGATCGGCGAAGGTCCAAGTCGGGATGACCACCCAGTCCTTCAAGGGAGCCGGAGCGTCCCCCGAGGGAGTTCCATCGGCACCCACCGGAACCCGCTCGTTCTCCAGACTGCCGAAATCGATCTTGAAGAGACCTTTGGAAGACGTGATGTCGACTGGCGGCGGCGCGGCGGTGACTGATCGGACGATCATGCCGCTGATACCCCCAGAGTTATCTTCCATTTCCGCGAACCAAAGAAACTGGCCCGCCTTGACTTCCACCGTCAAGGTTCTGGGCTGTCCCAAGGGAACCGTGCCACCCTCGACTTTTGTACCGGCATAGTTGCCGGTGTTCTGCACGGCGGGCTCCTTCTTGCCGTTGATATCGTCCACCCAGATTTTGCCGTATCGTCCATTGGCGTCGGAGGTCCGCCCTTCAAACACCGTGACGTTGTAAAACCCGGGATTCAGGTTGGCGAAGCGCATCAGCATCTCCGTCCCGGCCGTATCCGGGTTTCGATACAGGTAGTCATCTTTCACAATCGCCGGAACCAGAACACCGTCGTAGACCGCGGCCAATCCCTCTTTGGTCGGGTTGTTGCCGGTCTGGCCCAAGGCGTAAGGCGGGTTGTCCGCATTGATGGACTCAGCCAGGGCCTTGTTGTCCAACATGGTCACCGTCACATCGTTATCGGCGTCTTTGGAAAAATCCTTCAGCTTGAAAATCGCGGTGGTGCCATCTCCGTCCGGGACACCGGTTCCGTGGGGATCCGCGAAGGTCCAGGTCCCGATGACATCCCAATCCGTCAACGGCGCCGGGGGATCGCCCGGATTGCCGTCCGCATCGACGGGGATTCGTACGTTTTCGTTGTCGGCGAAATCGATCTTGAACAAACCGGCGTACGATCGACCCGCAAACTGCGAATTCACCGCCGCCGCCGTCACGGCGAGCAAGATCCATTTTGGTAGCTTCATTGATCCAGTCCTCATAGATATAATTTTACTGATTCCCTCGCTTCACCCGAAAAACTCGGGGGGGAGGCATTTTCGGAAGGCAGGCGCGAAGGGATCAAAGGCCCGCCGAGATGTCAATGACAGATGCAATCATTAGTGTGGATTTGCCACCGCGTGGGTGACACGACGGCGGGGCGAACTCGACGATCAAACGGATCCATCACCACCCCTCCGCGCATTTCAGAATCCTTCCGATGAAGGTGTTTCATGGATTGCCGGAATGGAGCGCATGCTCGGGGAGAGGCGGGATCCCCGCTCCGGTGCTTGGCCTGGTTCTCCGGCGGAGCCTCGCGGCTGAATCGTAAACAGGGGAATCCGAGCGGCCGGAGCCGGCTTCAGCCAACGGATGGTTCAATCCCAACGGAGACGGCGCCTGGCGGCGGATGGGCTGCGCCGTGACCGGTGCGTCGATGCCGGGAGGCGTCCCGCCTTCGGATCCCATCTGGGACACCTTGGTCGCGGACTCCGATTCCCGGGTGACGGCCAAACTGGTGGACCTGGACCCGGAGCAGCAAATTGTCTCCGAAATCTGGGGCCTGCAGGTGCGCCTCACCAATACGCGGGGGACCACCTTGCTCACCGCCAATTACGATGTCGCTGCCTTCACCGAAATGTGGTCGCGCGCCTCGGGCAGCGGCGTTGGTGGTGATATGGCCTTTGGGGCCATGTACCAGTCGGTCCTGACAGATCTGAAGTGGGGCGACGTCTCGCATTCCCCGTTCCTTACGGCCCTCAAAATGGCGTCGGCCACCAGCGGGCTTCTTTCGATCAAGTTCAACGTGGACGGCATCAATCTGGACAACACCTCGCCCACCTTCATGTGCGGTCGCATTGTCGGCACCATCGGGCCGGCTTGCGTCACGGAACCGCGCCATTTCGTGCAAGGGCGCCACTTCATGGCCAGGCAGGATGGCGCCACGCTGGGCCTCGGTACTGCCTTGAATTACGCGACCGCCGTGCTCAGTGCGGAGGACGGCAAAGTGTAGGTCGACCTGGGCAATTCAATTGGCGCAACGACTCCCGGCGGTCCGCTCACGAGCCTCGGCACGATCCGCCTCAGCTACGTCTCCGGCGGAAAAACAGTCACCCTGGGCTCCCTCGATCCGTCACTCTACACGGTGACCGTCTGGTACAATCAGACCGCCGGGGTGGTGGCCTTCCCAGCGGAAGGCAAGTTGACCGCGGACCAGCTGAAAATCCTGCAGACGACTCCCCTCGTACTGAGCGTGACCCAGCCACCATTGAAGCATCCGAACACGAAGAGCACCGGGACGCTGGATGCTGCGATTTCGGAATGGACGGACGGCACCTATATTCGGGCCGACAAATTTGTGTTTCGCATGAATCCCGCCGCTGGCGAAGCCAACCACAAAATCAGCGTCCATATATTTGCCACTCAGTTTGGATTGCCGCTCAAAGGTCGGGCGGTGGCGGCCGCCTGGGCTCCCGGCATGCTGCAGGCGAATCTCCTGGTGGCCAGGGACCTCGGGCATGCCGTGTCGGCGTCTACTTCCAGCCTCGCAGTGACGGCATTCCTTGATGAATCTGTGGGTGGGGGCGGCAAATCCGCCGCCCTGGCCAAACTGCGGCGTTAACCGAGCAAACAAATCAAACCACCCAGCCCTGTTGTTGAACCGACCGTTGCCACCTTCCCTTTCTTCCCATGATCCTACTTCAATCCAGACTGGCCGCTGACCTCGCGGTTGGCGGCAAGGCCGCGGTCTGCCACGCCCTGCAGCAAGCCATCGATCAACTATACCTATACGAATCTATTGAAGTCCCTTCATCACACCTTCAACGGGGAGGCCGACCAACTCCCCGCCGCCATCGGTCTCATGATGTCCCTCAAAGGCCAGGCCCAGGCCATGATGTCCGGCATTCCCAACCCCGCCCTTCAAGTTGGCCCCAGCTTCGAATATCAGCCCACCAATCCGCCTGTCTTCTGAGCGGGACTAAGAGGGTCTCCTCGTTGCCATCCGGCGTCAGGCAAACGGCAATGGCCGGGCGGTAGTAATCGGACCTTTGGAAAACTTCGATCCATTGGCCGGAGGGTGATTCGCTGGGGGTGGATGCCGGACGTGATCGGGATTCGTCGCGCACCACGTCCGTCCGCCCACTGACAATCCCTTGGTCGCGGTAATCCGCCGACACCGCAGGGAGGATTCGGCGACCAGCCAGCCTGGTCGGAGTCCTCGCACCGGAGCATCCGATCTTGTGCCGGATCGATGGGTGCCGGTCTGGCTGCCGAGGGGGATTGTCGGTTTATTTTTGGGCGACGGGCCACGGGTACGATTTTGTGATTACCGGTTCGGACAAGTGAGCGAATCATCCAGTGCAGACGGTGAATTGGTTCGACTTTGTGAAGTGGTGCAACGTCCGATCGGAGTTGGCGGGGGTGCCGCCGGCGTAGTCCACGGATCCGGGTTGTCAGTGGTGCGACGTGAGCTTGGTGAGGCGGAAGTGAGGGTCGGACCGGAACCTTACCTCGGGATCTCCCGCCAGGCTTCCACTCGGGATTCTCCTTCCTGCCAGATGAGGAAGATTTCGCGGTCGCCGCGCAGGGCGGGAAAATCGATGTGGCCGGCGTCGAGGTCCCGAATTTGCACCGAGCGGCGGGAGAATTCCAAGAGCAGTTCGTGCCAACGGACCAGCCCCCGGGTCTGCTCATTGACCCGCGGCCCACCCTGGTCGCCCGCGTCGTCGAGGAGTTCCGCCAGCCGTTCGCCCTGGCGATCCAGGCTTTGCTTCAGCAGACGCAGTTCTGTCAGCCAACGGTTAATTGACGGAATCAGCGCGGTGGCTTCCGCCGGGGAATAGTGGTGGGCAAAGCGGTGGTTCATTTACCACGGGCATTTTCCAGTTTTTTCTGAATCCCGTCGTTGGGGCCCAGTTTCAGGGCCTTTTCCCAGGTCGTCCGGGCTTCCGACCAGCGACCCAAACCGGCGTAAACATCCGCCAGATGATCCAGCAGGGTCGGATCCAGATCCTTTTGGGTGAGTTCGACGGCCCGGACCAGCGGCGACAGCGCGGCGGTGGCATTGCCGCGTTTATATAGAACCCAGCCCAACGAATCGAGGTAAGCGGGGTTGTCGGGTTCGGCCTTGATGGCGGCCTCAATGAGGCGCTGCGCCTCGGCGAGCTTGATGCCCCGTTCGGCCCACAGATAGCCCAGCGCGTTTTGGGCTTCGTCGAGGTCGGGTTTCAACTTCAGCGCCTTCTGCAACCGCTCCTCGGCCTCGGCCTGCCGCTCGGGAATTTCCGAGCACGTCAGTCCGACTTGGAAATGAAACCGGGCATCCAACTGGGCGGGGGAGTTGGTGGTGGCAATCCGTTCCGCGACCAGAAAATGTTCCCGGGCGGCGACATGATTCTTTTTGCGGCCTTCGGCCAGGGCACTCAGGAATTCGCCCCGATAACTGCCGGGAAACTTTTCGCGCGCCCTGGCCAGGGTCGCGAGGGCATCGTCGGCCCGGTTCTGCGAGAGTTGGGCCACGGCCAGGTCGAGGAGCGCCGCTTCCTGATCCGGATTGAGCGACAGGGAGCGGGAGAACAATTCCTCGGCCCGCTTGAAATCGCGTCGCTCGGTGGCCAGCAAGCCGAGATAATACCACGGAACGGGGTTGGTGGGTTCGTCGCGCTGCAACGATTCCAACTGCTCGGTGGCCTCGGAAAGTTTGCCGTCGCGCAGATACATTTCGGCCAGACGGGCCGAGGCAAAGGGATTGTGCGGGGCGCGCGCCTTCGATTCCTTGAAAAATCGTTCCGCTTCCTCGGGCCGATTCGCACTCTTGTTGAGCTCGGCGAGGCGCAGGAGGTGGGCGGCGTCGGTCGGTTTCTTCGCCGCCGCGCGATCCAGCCAGCTGGTCAAACGAGCCTGGGTGGGCTGGGCCTGGGCTGGCACCCTGGTGCGGAGCAGTTGCAGCGTCTCGGCAAATTGCAGGATCATGCCGGGATCGTTTGGGTCCTTCGCCATGCCGGCATCGAGTGTCGACAAGGCATCGGCGGCGTGATCCTGATCCAGCAGCAGCCGGGCAAAGGCGGCGTAGGCGGCGGGATTTTCGGGCTGTTTCCGGAGCGCGGTGCGATAGGCCTCCAGGGCGGCGGGGCCCTGGCCGAGTTGCAGCCGGGTCAAGCCCAACAGTGACAGCACTTCCGGTGCGGCGTCCGGACGGGTGGAGGCCGGTTCCAGCACCGCGAGCGCGGCGGGGAATTCCTTCCGCGCCAACCGTCGGCGCGCGACTTCCAGCACCAGGCGCTCATTTTTCGGATCATCCTGCAGCGCGCGGGTCCAGTAATCCAACATGCCGGTGGTGTCGTCGTTGATCTGTCGCACAATTCCCTCGGCAAAGGCCGCGTGGGCGCGGGCGAGGCGATCCACGGCCTCGTCATCCAGGTGGTTGTCGAGTCGGGCCGGGGAGGGCGGAGTAACCAGCCTGGGTTGCAACCGGGCCGGGACACGCCCCTGCGGGTGACGGGCCGCCGGAAGGGGGGGCGTCTGGCAGCCCGCCAGCGCCAGCAGCAGGGCCAAACCCACCCAAAGTGCCGGTGAACGGAGACGGCAGCCGGATTCAGGGGCTTGAACCGGCTGGGCGGACCACGCTGACGGCGGATAGGAAATTGGGGCCATAATCAGAAATCCGCGGCAAACCGACCAATCCTTCCCGGTGGGCCGGGGGAGAGCGCCGACAAAAGCAGACGCGGCTCCAGCAATGCCAGAACCGCGTCCGTAAAATCAAGCGGACGACAATTGCCGCCACTACTTCTGCCAAGTGCGCTTCTTGTGTCGATTCAGCCGAAGTTTCTTCCGGCGCTTGTGCTTGTTAATTTTTGCCTTCCGGCGCTTCTTCAGTGAACCCATAAATGTAGCTTGTTATCGAAACTGAGCCCAGACAATGCCCGACGTTCGCCATCAGTAAACCACTTTGTTGAGGGGATACTCGATGATCCCTTCGGCACCCGCAGCCTTCAACAGGGGCACGATTTCGCGGACGACGGCTTCATCGATGATGGTTTCCACCGCCACCCAGCCCTCGAGGCTGAGCGGGGAGATGGTCGGATTGCGCAACGCCGGCAGCCGGGCCAGCAGACCTTCCAGGTCCCGTCGACGCAGATTGAGCTTCAGGCCCACCTTGACCTCCGCCTCGATCGCGCCCCGCAGCAGGAGCGAGATGGTTTCAATCTTGTGCCGCTTCCATTCGTCCCGCCAGCTCGTGCGATTGGCAATGAGCCGCGGCGTGGAGACCAGCAGCGTATCGACAATGCGCAGTCGATTCGCCTTCAGGGAACTCCCGGTCTCGGTGACGTCCACGATGGCATCCACCAATTCCCGCGCCTTCACCTCGGTGGCACCCCAGGAAAACTCCACCTCGGCCTTCACTCCATGCTTCTTCAGCCAGCGCTTGGTCATGTCGACGACCTCCGTCGCGATGCGTTTCCCTTCGAGGTCGTGGACCGTTTGGATGGGCGACTCCTCCGGCACGGCGAGCACCCAGCGGGTGGGCTGACGCGTGGCTTTGCTGAAGATGAATTCGCCCACTTCATGGACTTCATTCGCCACCCCGTTTTCCTGAATCCAATCAATGCCGGTCAGCCCGGCGTCCAGGAATCCGGCCTCGACGTAACGGCCGATTTCCTGCGCCCGGATCAACCGGATGGTGAGGTCGGGATCGTCGACGTAGGGTTCGTAGCTCCGGCTGGAGACGGTGATGTTCCAGCCCGCCTTGGCGAATTTCTCCAGGGTGGCGTCTTGCAGACTGCCCTTGGGCAGCCCGAGCCGGAGCTTGCGCGGCGTGGCATTGTCGCCGGCGGGTACGGCGCCGGCGGGGTCGGCTTTTGCGGAGGACTTCTTACTCATCGTTGAGCCGGCTGGCGGCGGTTTTTGCGACGCCGGGGATGGTTCATGACATGGACATCACCGGAGTGAGCGGGTTCACTTGTCAGAGAACGGGTCGCCACGCCAAACTTTTCTTGCGTGGATTTGGCCGGAGTGGGGGAAGGGAATCAGTCCCAAACGCTCGGAGCGGCGGCAGCAGCGCGCTTCAGCCGTGGATTTTCAATCGCGGTTTGACAGTCCCGAGGCGCCGGTTGAAAGTCCGAGAAGGTTTCCGGCAAGGTTGATTCTGGCGAAACGACTCCCTCGATTTATGAAGAATTCCTCCGTGCCACCGTCCATCGCGACCGGAGGCCGATCCCACGGGCAAATACCCGGACCCGCTCGCTGGTTGGGATTGTTGCTGCTGCAGCTGCTGTTGGCGCGCGGCCACGAGGTCAACGCCGCAATTTCCGACGTCGTGGGACATTACGTGGGCGCCTGGACCAATCTGACGTTTGGTTCCAAGGGGAAGGCCGTCATCGATATTTCCCAGGCCAGTGCCACCACGGCCGCGATCCTGTTCGACATGGATGGTGCGGTGTTTGGTGGCTTCAATCCGCCGCCCATCACCATGCCTGGAACGATCGCCGGGGAGGTGATTCAAATCGACAACCACGGCGAGGGTGTTTTTGGCGACATCAAGGGCTCGATTGATTCGACGAAAGGAACCTTTTCCGTCGCCCTGTCGAACATTCCCGGAAATTTCATCAGCAGCGTCACCGCCGACGGCACGGTGTCGGCGGGACATATGCAACTGACGTACATCGTGCACTTCCTCGGAGCCTTGAGTCCCACGAATCCGGCCCACGGGGTGATGGACGTCCGGATCCCGGCGCCCATTGTGATTCAGAAGCTCGCCCCGGAGGCGGGAAAATACCGGCTGGAATGGACGGGGCCGGGTGGCAGTTATCAGGTGCAATCCCGGGCGGATCTCAACAGTGGCACCTGGAGCAATATCGGAGTCGCAACCGCGGCGACGTCCACCCTGGTGGCCCCTTCGGGAACCCGGCAGTTTTTCCGCGTGACCCTTCCGTAGAAGGGGCCGATCGGGTGCGCTTCCTTGCGTCGCCCACCGGCAATCGTGCACGCCCTCCGGGCCGAAGAAGGGTTTTGGTGTCCCGACTCCGGGAGACAAGTTTGGCGGACCAATCTTCGTCAGAATATTTCCCGGCGTTTGGTCGTCCGACGATTTGTTCGCAAGTTCTGCTTCGCCTTGGGCGGAGTGTCGGTGTAGGCTTTGATTGGCGGATAGTATGTAATAATGAAGCCGTTGGGAATCGCCGTCTCGTTGATGCTCGGAGAGCTGCTGTTGGGGTGTGCGCTGCTAATACCTGCGCATTTCCTGGCGGTGGATTCCGCGGTCGTCGCGCAAGCGGGGCAGGGGCGGCCGGGCGCCGCGCTGCCCACACTGGTCGAGGAGGGACTCACCCTGTTGAGCGTCGAAAAGCTGGGCCCGGCGCGGATGTTGCAACGCAGCGCGCAATCGGAGAGCGTGGCGCGGAGTGACGTGCTCGCCGCGGGCGTGGCGCGTTTCTCTCGTGACAATCCGACACTCGTCGCCCTGGGCGGAGCGGCCCCGCCGCTGGACCGGGTGGATCTGGCCCTGACGCCCGCGGCCGAACCCCGCCCGATCATCGACCTCCTCACGCGGCGGGCTGTCCGGGTCAAGGCGTTGGAATTGGTGCAGTCGTCCCGGCGGCCGGGGGTCCAGCAGATCCTGCGCAACCGGGCTTTGACGAACACGGTTCACTTTCCGGCGGCCAGCGCCGCCTCGGGCCAGGCACTGGACGCGGTGATTGTCACGACGGCGCTCCTTTACCAGGGCGACTATTTCACGCCGTCCTTTCGGGATCTTTTCGAGTTGCTCGCGTTTCGCGCCAATCGGGGTGAGTCGTCCGGCGCCCTCGAGCTGGTCTACCTGGATCTGCTGTCGCTCAGCACCCGGCTGGACTGGGTTTCACTGACCGAGGTGATGCGGCGGATCGACGATCTGGGGACGCTGCGTGAACTGGCCGAGGCCCTGCGTGTGCATGGGGACGAGTCCGCCAACATCTGTTCGGCGGTCGTGCTCTCGGGCAATGCCAGCGGCGTGGCGCACTACCTTTCTCATTTTGCCGAAACCGGGTTGAACGATCTCGCCTTTGGCCTGCGCCACGGGCGGGCGGCGGTGGAACTGCTCGTCCAGCAACAGCAGCGGGTTTACTACGGCGGCTTCCGCAGCAAGGTGATCAAGTATGATCCTTTCGGCGCTTTTTTTCGGGAGATGACGCCCCTGGCGATCGAAACCCGGTCCGGTGCCCTGGTGCTCAAGTACAGTTTTCTCCTCCTCGCCACGCTCTGCGTCGCCCGCGCCGTGGGCTCGATCACCAGCGTTCTGGGACTCCGTTTCGGCGTCCGCTTTGCCGCGGACAGCATTCTGGCCCTCGCCATGGTGTTCGTGGCCGGCATTGCGATCGAGCCGTTTCTGGGCCTGCCCAGCCAGGTCAATGATTTTCCCATCCGGTTTCAGCTCCCCAATCTGGCGGGCGCCGTCGGATTGAAGCTCTCACCCATCACCCGCGCACAAATGAACCAACTTAGCCTTGTTTCTCTGGTCATATTCTTCCTGGTCCAGGCCTCCATTTACGTCTGGTGCCTCACGAAGCTCGCCGAAATCCGCCGCCAAGCCCTGGCCCCGCGCATGAAGCTCAAGCTGATCGAAAACGAAGATCTCTTGTTCGATGCCGGACTCTACGTCGGCTTCGTCGGCTCCGTGCTCTCGCTCATCCTGATGTCGATCGGCGTCGGCAAGATCTCAATGATGGCGTATGCCTCGACCTCGTTTGGCATCATCTTTGTGGCCGTGCTGAAGATCTTCCACGTCCGCCCGATGCGCCGGAAATTGATCCTGGAGAATGAGGCGCAGCCATGAATCGATCCATACTGATCATCCTCTGCGACTTTTTGCTCGTCACCTTGGTGGCGTTCTCCAATTTTGATGTGGACAAGGGAAGTCAGGTCGCGACCGGCGCGGCCTCCGGGGTTCGACCTTCCGGTAACAATCAGGATCTCGTCGGCACCTTGAAGCTGGTGCTGGAGGATGAGCAACAGGCGCGGGAAAAGCTGGCCGCGAATCTCCAGAACACCGAGCAGGCGCTGGCGCAGCGCGACGAAAAGATGAAGCAGTTCCAGGAGAATCTGCGCAAGGCTGAGGAACAGGCCCGGCAGTTGGAGCAACAGCGCTTGGTCCTCGCGGAACAGGCTTCCGCCGCGCAGGCGAATCTGAGTGCCGTGCAGGAAAAGTTATCGGCTTCGAGCGCCCAGAACCTCCTTTCCAAGGAAAAACTCAACTCACTGCAGGCCGATCTGCAGCGCCGGGAGCATGAGTCGCAGGTGCTGGAACAGAAGCTCGCCGAGACGGAAAAGGCGGCGCAGTCCGCACTGTCGGAAAAGCAGCAGCTCACCACCCAGTTGCGGGTGGCCGAGACCGAGAAGCGGTTGACGCGTGAGCAGGTCGCGGAATTGCGGGGTACCGTGGCTGTGGAGCGTCAGGAGAAAGCCAGCCTGCAGGAACACGCCTCGCTGCTGGCGACCAACGTGGCCTCGCTGGCCCGTCGCTCGGGCGAGTTGACCCAGGAGATCCGCGACCACCGTGCCCTCGCACCGAACGCCATCTTCAATCAGTTCCTCGGCAACCGGATCACGACCAAAATCCAGGCGATGCGGACGGGGTTATTCGGCCGCGATGTCAGCAAGGCGAAGACCAGCCAGGCGGTTCTCTTCCTGTCCGGTGCGCAGCATTACCTGCTTCTCCACATCGATGAAACCCCGCTGACACTGGGAAATCCCGGTACGGACTGGAATCGGATCACGGCCAACCTGCTGCGTGCCGGGGTCGGGTTTTCCGCGGTGCGCCTCTCCTTCCTGGCGGAAGATCCCCGCGTGCTGGTCATCCCGGTCGATGATGCCCAGGCGCGACTTTTCAATACCAAGGAGTACGTCGTGGCGTCGGATCCCTTCAAATTCCAGGACGCGGTGATCGTCGGCGCGAACGAAGGATATTACGGCGAGTGCAAATTCCAGATCGACACCGTCACACCGAATTACGTGAAAGTGGACCGCAGTCTGCTCAAGGGTTTGTTCGGGAAATTCAATCCGTCGCGAGGGGATCTGGTTCTCACCAAGACCGGGGAACTTCTCGGTATCATGGTCAACGGCGAATACTGCGTGGTGCTCAACAAGGTGACGCCCACCCGGACGATTCTGCTGGGCGGAGAAATTGCCGGTCAGCAAACCGGCCAGATGTTGTCGCAACTTTCTGATCGCCTGCTCGCCATGCCGTTCCGTTTGCAGTAGGCGGCAGAGGTCCGGTGCGGGCGAAATTCCGGCTGATGCGGTCGGGCCTCCGCACGAGCGAGGTCGCTTGCAGAGGGGCGATCCCGCCGCAGGCTGCGGCCTGGCTCGCAAAGTTTCCCTGCAAAATGGGAGCGGAGATTGCCAATATCCGGTAAAGACGACTTCAATTTCAGGCATAAACTCACTCCCACACGGCGGCCGACCGATCCATGAATTCCAGTGGGCCGTTGTGGATTGGAATTGGCGTATAAACTGCCGCGATCCCGGCCGACAATTCCTGACGCACCATGAAGCTCGTCCATCGATTTTCCCGACTCGCGTGCGGCGGCCTGCTGGTCGCCTTCCTTGGTCGGGCGGCTGAATCGTTCCTGCCGGCGGCCGGGGCCACTTGCGTGTCGACCGGATTTTGCAGCGCCGGCGCCACTTCCTTGCCCGGTGAGGGCGGGATTCATGGCGTCAGTTTCGGCCTGTCGGGATCCTCCGTTGGCGCCTTTTACGCCGAATTCTCCTATGGATTGAATGGCGCCCTGCAAGGCGTCGAGCTCCCGCCGGGCACCGTGATCCCCTACCATTTCCGCTTTAGTGCCGACTCGATCAGCGCAGCGGGAACCGCCTTCCAGATCGCCACCCTGGGACCGGAGGTCAACGTTGGGCACCTGCTGATCAACCCCGTGGTCGTGATCTTCGATGGCCGCATTGGGCCCGGTGGGGGCGGCACCTTTGGCAACCATGTGCAACGTATCCTGGAAGGACGCGGACAATGGGTGCTGGAAAACGGGCTTCGCCCAGATCAGTCGCTGCATTTGGGCGGCAAGGTGGCTCTCCAGGCGACCGCGGGACTCGGCACGCCGCAACTCACCTGGAACGCCACTTTCGAATTCGAATCGGTCACTCCGCCGAAGCCTGTTCCGGTAACGGTGCGGATTCAACGCTTGGCCGACCAGATTACCCTGGCATGGTCGGCGGCCAGCGGGCTCAATTCCAGACGCACAATAAATGTTATGTTCATTATATTCCCGACTTTTCCGTCGACCGGGCCGCGGCCTCCCCGGTTGATCGCCGCAGGCACCGATTGCCGTTCGGGCGGCTTCCGGTAGCTTCACGTCATGCGCCTTGGGCTGACCGTTTTGTTTGCTGCCACCATCGTTCTGCCGGATTCCACCGGGGCCGCGACACCGTCCGGTCGAATCGACCTGCGGGACGGACGACGTGTCCGCAGTTTCGAAGTCGCCGCGGATGAGCTTTCGGTGCGCGACCTCAACAACGATTGGCGGTTGGAACCGGTTTCACCCGGCAATCTGGAAAGTTCACGAGCCCGGCTGGCCGCAGCGGGTCCGGTCCGGGAAATCTCCCTGGTCTTGTATCCGTCCGGCGCCGAGCGAACTCTGGGCAGTCGGCGCGTGCTCTCCCGCACCGTGGTGGTTGAAACCCGGCCGGACGTGGATCCCGCGACCCTGCCCCGCACCGTCGAGGGTGGCTCGCTGGTCCTCTTGCCCGCATTCAGTCGACGACGGGCCGTGTACGCGGCCGACGATCCTTTCGGCAGCATCGACCTCGCCCAAACCTTGCGCCGACTGCCCGGCGTCCTGGCGGCCGACCCGGAGTTGGGTCGCCACCACCTCGTCGAATACCGACCCAACGACACCTACTTCGGTCTGCAATGGCACCTGGAGGCCATCGAATCGCAAAACGGCGGCACCGACGGCATTGACGTGGGCGCCGTCCCGGCCTGGGACAAATATCGGGGCGCGGGAATCATTATCGGGGTGGTCGACGATGGCTTGGAAGCCACCCATCTCGACCTCGCGGCCAATGTCCGCACCGACCTGGGCCATGATTATCTGGACGGGGACACCGATCCGTCACCAAAGCTGCCCGCCAACGCTCACGGCACCAGCGTCGGCGGCTTGATTGCCGCTGTGGGCGACAATCACCGGGGGGTCGCCGGTGTCGCCTATGAGGCCAAACTGGCGGGCATCCGCATCATCGATACCGGCACCCAGACGGATTCCAAAGTGGGACAAAGTCTCGCCCACCGATCCGACATCATCCAGATCAAGAACAACAGCTGGGGTCCGCCCAAGGCCTATGAGGACCTGGCGGACTACGGACCGCTGATCATTAATGCGGTCGAAGACGGTGTGGCCACCGGGCGCAATGGATTGGGCTCCATCTTTGTCTTCTCCTCGGGTAATTTCGGGGTGGAGGGCGACGACGTGAATTATGCCTCGCTGAAGAACCGGCCGGATGTTATACCGGTCGGCGCAGTCGCCTTGTCAGGCGTCAAGGCCAGCTATAGCACCCCGGGGGCTCCCCTGCTCGTCTGCACACCTGGCGGGGATCTGACTTCCCGAAGCGGTCGCGGTATCATTACCACGGATCGGACCGGGACCGCCGGAAATAATACCTCGACCTCGCCCAATTCCGTCGAACACGGTTTCGATATTGATTATACCCAATATTTCAATGGCACCTCCGCTGCGGCACCCCTGGTTTCCGGTGTGGTGGCCCTGGTGCTCCAGGCAAATCCCCGGCTCGGCTGGCGGGATGTTCAGGAAATACTGCTCCGAACCGCCACGAAGAACAGTCCGACCGATCCGGACTGGCGGACCAACGGCGCGGGATTCTCCTTCAATCATGCCTTTGGCGCGGGAATCGCCCACGCCGGACGGGCGACGGCACTCGCCGAAACGTGGAAAAACCTGCCCGCACAAACCCTGCGCTCCCGGCAGTCCGCAGGCCTGTCGCTCGCCATCCCGGACAACAATACCAATGGCGTCACGCATGAACTCGCCTTCTCCGGACCGCCCATCCGGGTCGAACACGTGCAGGTCACACTCGATATCGTACACCCCAGCCGGGGCGAACTGTCGGTAACCTTGATCTCACCCAGCGGCATGACCAGCCGCCTTGCACAAAAGCACAAGGACACCAATCCCGACTATCCAGTCTGGACATTTCTCTCCCGCCGCCATTGGGGTGAACTCTCCACCGGCACCTGGAAAGTCCAGGTGACGGACACCGTTGCCGGCAAGACCGGGGTCATCAAAAACGTTTTGATCGAATTGCTGGGTGCGTCGCAGGAGACTCTCACTTTTGCCGGCAATTCGCTGTTTGAAGTTCCCGGTCTGAGCAACGGGAATGGCGGTGCGGATCCCGGCGAAACCCTGGCGGAAGTCGTCACCCTGAGAAATGCCACCGGCTCCGATCTCGCCAATGTCCAGGCCGCCTTTGCCACCGATACTCCGGGGGTGGTCCTGCTCAATAATTCGGCCGTCTATCCAACCCTGCCGGCGGATCGCACCGCGGCCGTCAATCTCCAGTATAAACTTCCCAAAACGATGCCGTGCGGGACAGTGTTGTCGTTCCAGCAGATCGTTACCACCGGCACCCTCCATTTGACCAATATATTTTCCCGGACCGTCAGCACCTCGTTGTCCACGGTCCGAACCACGAATGTATTTGAGGGGCATGATTTAATACCGCTGGCGATTCCCGATCTAAAGACCAGCCAGGCCTCGAATCAGATCAGCCTGGCAACCAATCCGCTGCTCGAGAGTGTGGCAGTTGCCTTGCGCTTGGATCATACCGCGGTGGGTGATCTGGAGATCTCGCTCATTCATCCGGACCAGACGGAAGTGCCCCTCATGTTGCATCGCGGGGGCGACAATCCCAATCTGGGCGTCGGAACCTGTGGGAGCGGCGAGTCGCGCACGCTGTTTTCCGACGCGGCTCCGCTGTCCGTTTCAGCGGGGGCGGTGCCGTTCAACGGGGCCTTTCGTCCGGAACAACCCCTGGGCAAATTCGCCGGAAAGCCAGCCAATGGCGCCTGGGTGTTGCGGCTGACCGACAGTTTCGATGAGGACTCCGGCACCCTGCTCTGCTGGAGCCTGATCACCGTGACGCGCACCACCACCACCGAATGCAAGGTCTACAATCTGGGGCCAACGGTCATCCCGCTGAGCCTGACCACCGACTTCGGCCGGAGCACCAATGGTCTTCTCCAGGGAACTGATGGTGATGGAGATCCCATCACATTTTCGCTGGTGACCCCGCCCGTTCACGGAAAAGTGCAATTGGGTGTCGCGGGCAGTTTCACTTATATACCCACCGACGACTATAGTGGTGCCGACGCCTTTTCCTACAAGGCTAACGATGGCTATGTGGACAGTCCGGCGGCAACCGTGAGCATCGTTGTGAAGCCACCCCCTGCCCCGCCGTCATTGCGTCTGGGCCCGGTCTCATGGACCCCGGATCACCTCCTGCGCATTGGTTATCAACGCACGGGTTCCGGATCGGTCACGCTGCAGACCTCCGCGGATCTGGTGAATTGGTTAAACGTGACCGTGTTCACCGACGGTGGCGCGACCGAATATATCGAGCCGACACCTTCCTCCGGCGCCCGCTATTATCGACTCCGCTGAATAGCCTCACCTTGAATCCGTGAAATCAGTGGCCAGCGTCGGGCCCGCCCAAGGACCGAAATGCCGCGCCGATGGAGCGCACGGCGCGACGCAGTTCGAGTGCCGAGATGGTCAGCGGCGGTGTCAACCCGAGCACCTCACCCGATTCCCCCTCTGGCAAAACGATCAATCCCAGATGGAGAAGTCGCTGGACGACTTGCAGCGCCTCTCGCGGGGCGGGTTGGCCATCCGCGAGGCGCACATCGATGCCGGTCATCAAACCCAGAGATCGAACGCTCAATCGCAAATTCGGGAGGCAACGCCGCAGGGTGTTCAGTTCCCTCCGCAATGCCTGGGCAAAGGTCCGCCCCAATTCCCGGGCCCGCCCGGGCAGATCCCGTCGCTCGATTTCCTGAATCTGCGCCAGCGCCATCGCGCAGCCCACCGGGTGCCCCAGGAAGGTACCAGTATGAATCGCCTCGCCGGTGGACGCCGGCCACGCCCGATCCAAGATCGGCCTGGCCGACACAGGCCGAAAGCGGAAAGCCACCCGTGAGGGCCTTTCCCAGACAAATAAGGTCGGGCACCACCCGGCTGCGCTCGGCGGCAAACATCCGGCCGGTGCGACCAAATCCGGTGTAAATCTCGTCCAAAATCAGGAGGGCGCCGGCGTCGTCCGTCAACCGACGCAAGGCCGTCAGGAATCCGCGATGGGGAATGCGAATGCCGCCCCGCGCTTGAACGGGTTCCACCAACACGGCACCGATTTCACCAGTTTGAAGGGCCTCCCGTAGCTGGGGCAGCACCGCGTCCGTGTGTTCCCGGGCCGGGCTCGGCGGATACGGAACGAAGTGCCCGAATTCACGCAATTGATCGCGAAAAGGATCGCGAAAATGTCCGCGATGCGTCGTGTTGAGGGTGCCGTATCCCAAACCGTGGTAGCCCCCCGTGAAGGCCACCACGCCCCGCCGGCCGGTGGCCAGTCGCGCGGTTTTCAGGGCGGCTTCGACGGCTTCGAAGCCGGAATTGCCAAAGATCACCTTGCCCCGCCCCGCCCGCCGCCAGCGGCCGTAGGTAAGTTCCGACAACTTCTGCGCCAATTGTCCCTTGAGGGCATGCGGGTGCACGTCACCCATCGCGTGCAGCAGCGTCGCCATTTGCTTCTGGCCGGCGCGGACCACCCGGGAATTGGCATGCCCGGCCGCCGCCACACCAAAGGCCGCTGTCAGATCGAGATAGCGACGCCCTTCTTCATCCCAGACGTGGGTCCCCTGCGCCCGCGCCCAGACGATGGGCCATCCTCCGGCGGGATCGATATAGGTGATGTTCCGGGATTCATAGTCCTGAAGTCCGGCCAGGGCCGCGGCGGTACGAGTCATGGACCCATCGCCCCCCAGTGAAGCAACCAGGGAATATTTCGGGCGACACCGAAGGCCAGCACCACGGCGACGAAAACGCTCAGGACATACCGATTCGCCAGGGGTTGAAACCAGCGTCGCCCCCCGAGGTCACTCGCCAGCCAGGCCGCATAACTCCAGCCCAGTAACGGCGCAATGAGGACCCCGAGCGCATTCATTTTCCAGGCCGTGGCGAAATCCCCGCGCAACCCGGCATGGAGTGCCCGGGTGAGGCCGCATCCGGGACACTGCCAGCCGGTCCAGGTATAAAGCAGACAGCGCGGGTAGAAGAACTGCCCCGCCGGCTTGAACACCGCGACGAGGGCGAACACGGCCAAGCCGGCGAGTCCGAACCAGACGGGAAGCCAGGTGGGCGGGCCTCGCTGCGGCTCAGTTCTTGAAGTAACGGCGGACATCGGGGCGGTTGATGACCATCAGGGACCAAACCCCGGCCGCCAGTCCCAGGCCGCAGCAGCAGCCGGTGCAAAAGACCATGGAAAACGCCGTCGCCACGACGCTCCAGGCAAACGACTCCAATTTACGCATCTTCAGGGCGCCGAAGACCACCACGCCGCAGCAGAGGAGCACCACCAGCATCTGGGCCATATCCACCCGACCAAACGCCGAGGCCGCCTGCGCGGCCCACGCCTTCTTGACTTCGCTGGGTGCCTGCGGCCACAGGCGTTGTATGAAATCCAGCTGTGCCTTTTTGGTGATCGGCGAACTCAAGGTCATGAGCGCCGAAACACCTGCCAGAACGAGCATGCCGATCGCCGGGCCATTGACCTTTCGCAGCGCGACCTCGCGGCCGGCCGCGCCCGGATCGCCCGCGGCGCCGCTAAGATTGGCTCCGCCGCCCCCGCCCCCGCCGGCCGGGGGACTCGCCATCTCGGCGCCCACGAAGGGGAGGGCGGCAAATTCCGAAAACTGGCCCAGCGGCTTCCAGATCCCATCCTCGCCCGCACACAGGGTGAAGCGATTGAGCCGATTCTCGGCCGCCCAGGCACGGATCTGCTCCGCCGAGATGGGTCCGTATTCCTTTTGGTCGGCACCTTGAATGCGATACATGGTCGATAAACTGTTGGCGTAAAGTCTCCGTTGAAAGCATCCCGCCGCCAAGTGGGAAATTCACCCGGAATTCCGTCCCTGCTCCTGCCTGGCTTCGGCATCCGTCAGCAAATCCAGCCGTTCGGCGCGGAGCAGATTTGCCCCCAGGAGACCTCCCAGCAGACCCCCGAGGTGCGAGAGATGGGCCACGCGGCCGATCGGGACCAGCGTGCCGGCGACCGTCAGCAGGGCAAAGCCGGCCAGCACCCATTTGGCCTTCACCCGCAGCGGAATCACAAAAAAGAGCAGCAATGGCAACCGAACCTCCGCATAGATGGCACCCAAGGCCGCCAGCAGTCCGCACAAGCCCGCCGAAGCCCCGACCACCGGGTGGGAGAAATATTCCGGCGAAAGCATCGCCCCGGCGAGATGGATGAGGCCACCCATGACCCCGGATCCCAGAAACAACACCAGATAGCGCAGCCGGCCGAAGGTGCACTCCAGAACCGGGCCCAACGAGTGCAGGAACATCAGATTAAAGGCCAAATGCCACCAGCCGCCATGCAGGAATTGATAGGAAATCAACTGCCACCACGCCCCGGCATGAAAGCCCGCCAAACTCAGCTGATACCGCTGCTGGAATTGGTGCAGCAATTGGGCGGGCATGAACTGTTCGGCGAGGAACACCGCCACATTAAGGATCACGAGCACCATCGTGGCCGCCCGGTCCAGCGGCACGATTTCTCCGGAGGGCTTGGCTGGCGGCGCGGGCGCGGGCGCGGAGGATGTGGTTGAGAGTAGGGACATGCTGAACCTTCCGATATCAGACAGCGCCAACGGGGAAAAGTTCAGCCTGCAGGGCGGCGATCAAGGGCCGGAGCGCTGGAGCCGTAAAATCGAAGCGACATCCCGCGGCGGCGAATAGCTCCGGCAGCGGCCGGGATCCACCCAGGGCCAGCCCCCGTCGGTACGCCTTCAGCGCCGAGGGCCGATCCTGCCGGGCGTTCAACCAGATTTGCAGCGCCCCGATTTGCGCGATGCCGTATTCGACATAGTAAAACGGATTGAGAAAGATGTGTGCCTGCTTATGCCACAAGTTGGCGTGCGCGTCGTCCAACCCCGCCCAATCCACCTCGCCACCAAAACGGCCACGGATTTCCAGCCACGCCGCCCGCCGCTCCACCCGCGTATGACCCGGATGCGTGTAGAGCCAGTGCTGAAAGGCATCAATCGTGGCGATCCAGGGAAAAACATCCACCACGCCTTCGAGGTGGACGGCGCGGGCGCGGTCGGCATCCGCGCTCGAATAAAATTCCTCCAAATGATCCGCCGCCAGCAATTCCATGGCCATTGACGCCACCTCGCAAAACTCGATCGGCGCCTCGCGATACGCCTCCAGCGGCTCCTGGCGGCTGGCCAGGGCATGAAACGCGTGACCGGCTTCGTGGAGGAGAGTTTCCACGTCGCGTTGCAGGCCGACCGCATTCATGAAAATGAAGGGGAGACGCGCCTCGCTCAGGGTGTACTGGTACCCCCCCGGAGCCTTGCCCTTGCGATTGGCCAGATCGAGCAGCCGTTGACGGCTAAGAATGCGGAAATCGCCAGCCAGATCGGGGCTGAGTCGATCAAATATCCGCTGGGATTTTTCTTCCAATTCACCGGCCTCCGCGAACGGACGCAGCGGCGGACGGTTCAACGGATCGACCGCCAGATCCCAGGGCCGCAACGCGGGAATCCCCAGGCGCTCGGCGCGACGCTGTTGCAATCGCCGTAACAGGGGGACGACCTCGGTGGCGATCGCGTCATGGAAGTCAAAGCAATCGGCGGGTCCGTAATCGAAGCGACCGCGCAGCTTGAAGGCGTAGTCGCGATAATTGGCGAAGCCGGCATTCCGGGCCTGCTGTTGACGCAGGTCCAGCAACTGATCCAGGAGGGTGTCCATCGCCTCCGCATCCGCCAACCGGCGCGCGGCGACCAGACGCCACGCTTCCTCGCGGACAGCCCGGTCCGGCTCCTCCTGCAACCGGCCCATCTGCACCAGGGTGCGTTCCTCGCCGCGGTAGGCCACGGTTTGCGCACCAATCAGTTTTTGATAGTGCTGCTGCAACCGCTCCTCCTCGGTTTCCAACGGCACGTTCTCCTCCCGGAACAACTCCACCCGCAAGGTCGTGTTGCGATCAAAAACCCGGTAACGTTCCGCCGGCAGTTTCGGGCGCAACGGGTGGGCGAGGAAAAGTTGGGCGATCCGAAACTGTCGGGGTTTCAGCGCGGGCTCCAGGTGCTCGATCAATTCCAGATACGCCTTCTCGGCGGCGGGATCTTCGGTGTGGCAGGTCATCGCGATGTAGCGCCGCGCCCGTTCCTCGTCGATGGCGGCGCGCAATTCCCCGGCATCCACGACCCAATCCTCCAGGCCCGGCAGGGAAGTCACCGCGGCGAGGCGGTGCTCCAATTGATCGAACAGGGGCAGCACGACGGCCGGCGCGGACAACTTCAGATCCGCCGGGACAAATCGCCGCGGCGTATGCGGCAGCAGTTCACCAAAAGGCAGCCAACTCATCCGCCCAACGTGAGGCATTGGAGCCTGTTTGAAAATTGAAAGGGGTCCGGCGGCGAGGGATTTTTGAGGTGGCCCAGGCGGCGTTGGCCCCTTTCTGGTTCGTGACCCTCCACCCTTTGGATACCAGCGACCACTCGGTCCTGCTGAAATGGCAAAACGCGCCCTCTCCGGCGCGGTCCGGCCTGTACCATCTCGCTCAAGTCCGATCACTGACACCGAACCAGCAGGGGTCGCGGTTGTCCATCAGCACAAACGCGCGAATCTCCGTCCCGAAGGCTCCGGCCACAAAAATCGGTGGGGCTATTCGAGGCTCGGACGAGCTAAGCGGTGGCGAAGTCACGCCCCAGCGCGGGTGCCTCGCGAGACGCTCGGCCCACCCATTTTGTGGCCGGCGGCCGGAATATAGGGCGGCGATTCCCGGCGAGCTGCTCAATGACGAAGTCCGACTCCAACGCGGGCGCCTATCAAGGAGATTCGCGGACTGCCTCAGTTTGGACAGAAGGTGTCCCTTGGATGACGATTTCACCCGGAGTGTCTCGCGGTTTGAAGCATCGTTTCAAGGTCACCACCACAGTCACAAATCCCGCCATTAAACCCAGCCCGAGGAAATTCTCCCGCCACGTCGGCGGAAAAATCAGGAGGTAGCCCGCGTCCTTCACCAGCGCGGCGAAGCTCGAAACACAGAAGGGCATCAGGAAGAGCCGGAAGATTTGCCAGCGATCCAGCGACGTCGTGCCGGTGCTGGAGGAATGCGTGCTGATCAGCAACGCCACACCGATGATGCCGCTCAGGCCCAGCGAAGTCAGCCAGAGCCGCATCCCTCCGTCAAAATGCCCGCCGACGTTGACCAGATACCAGATCGCGTAACACCAGAGAATGATCCGCCCGGAGGTGAGACCGCGCAGGTACGAAGCCAGGCGACGCATACATAGGAATCTTGGAGAAAGCGGCCCTACGCGGGAAATCAAAGCGTGCGGCGTTGCCCACTGGCCCACTCGGGTGGGCGACAGAAGTCTCCTGCTGGCCGGAAAACTCACGCGGAGACGCGCAGACGCGGAGAGGAAGTGCGCGAAGGGACAGGTGACTTATCTTCCCGCCAAAGCCGGGTGGGGGCGAGAGTCTCCTCGAGCCAACCGTTGGTGACTACCCTGAAGCCTGCCTCGAGGGACTCTCGGCCCACCGATTTTGTGGCCGAAGGCCGGCAACCAAGGTGGAGCGAGTCTCCGACGAGCTAACCGGTGACGAAGTCACGCCCCGGGACGGCTGCCTCGCCGGGAGTGGCCCACCTTGTTTTGAGACGTGCCTCGACTCACTCGTGTCGCAGGGCCTCGACGGGATCCATCTTCGCCGCCCGCAGGGCGGGATAAAGACCAAAGACGACACCAACGACGGCGGAGATCGTAAACGCCGCCAGCGGGGAACCCACGGTGACGATCGTCTTCATCCCCGCGACGGACGAAACCACAAACGGAATGCTGACGCCCAGAATCACTCCCAGCACACCACCGGCGCCGGAGAGCATCACCGCCTCAATGAGAAACTGGATCGTGATGTCCCGCCGCTTGGCGCCGAGGGCGCGGCGGATGCCGATCTCGCGCGTACGCTCGGTCACCGTGGCCAGCATGATGTTCATGATGCCGATGCCGCCCACCACGAGGGAAATGGCGGCGATCGAACCGAGCACGATGTTAAAAATCTGTTTCGTCCGCTCGGCGCGCTTCAGCAGTTCCAGCGGGACGACGGTCTCATAATCCTTCTTCTTGTGATTGCGCTCCATCAGGTCCTTGATGGCCAGCGAAACCGCCACGACCCGCGCCGCGTCATCCACCTTGACCGTGACCTCGTGCAGCGCGACGCGTTCCTGCTCGAAGCTTCCGCTGCGGCGTTTGATCAGGACCTCGCCGTAGCGTCGGCGGGCCGTTTCCAGGGGAATGAACATGCGATCCATGGCCGCCTGGGACGGGTTGCCGTCCGTGGCGTTCGCGGCTTTGACGGGACGCTCCATGATGCCGATCACCCGGTAATATTGCTCACCGACGCGCACCGTCCGTCCGAGCGGCGATTCCAGCGGAAACAGGCGGTGGGACATCTCCGCGCCCAGCACGCAGACATTTTCTGCCGCCGACTGGTCGAACTCGTTGAAGAAGCGTCCCTGCGCCACATGGTGGTTCCGCATGGCGGGATACCACGACACCGTGCCCACCACTTCTGCGTCCACCCGGCGCGTAAGATTCCAAATGTATTCGCGCATCACCCGCGCGGGAACAACCACGGTGACGCCCGGGATGGTGGCTTGAATGCTGGAAATATCCGAGTATTTCAGACCGTAATCGAGCACGAAATTGTTTCGATTGTTGGATATCTTCTGTTCGTCCGGCGGCTTCACGCTGCGGAGGATGATGTTCTGCGAACCCAGATTCTTGATCTGCTCCTGCGCCTCGAAACTCGCACCCTCGCCGATTGCGAGCATGGCAATGACCGAACAGACACCGAAGACGATGCCCAATACCGTGAGCAACGAACGGAGCTTGTGCAGCCAGAGGGAGCGCAGACCGAGCCGGACGGAGCGTCGCAAGCGCGCACCGAACCAACTCTGCAGCACATTCACGGGCCGGTTGGGTAACGCGTTCATCGCCTTCGGTCGCTCTCCAACTCGCCGTCGCGCAGTCGCACGATGCGTTGAGCGCGTTCACCCACGCTGGCGTCGTGCGTCACCATGATGAGCGTTTTGCCGGCGGTGTTCAGTTCGTCAAAGAGCGCCAGAATGTCGCGCCCGGAGCTGGAATCCAGATTGCCGGTCGCCTCGTCGGCCAGCAGGACCAGGGGATCGCTCGCGAGCGCACGGGCGATGGCGACGCGTTGCTGCTGGCCACCCGACAATTCGAAGGGTTTATGGTCCAGCCGGTTTTCGAGCCCGACCCGCCGGGCCAGTCCGGTGGCGACGGCGCGGGCCTCCTCGTCCGAATAGCCCTGATAGAACAGGGGCACCTCGATGTTTTCGACGATATTGAGCTGCTGGATCAAATTGTAGCTTTGGAAAATAAATCCGAGCCGGCGTCCGCGGATTTCGGAAAGCGCATCGTCATCGAGTGCCGAAACATCCGTCCCGCCGAGCAGATACCGGCCCGAGGTCGGACGATCCAGACAGCCGAGCAGGTTAAGCAGCGTCGATTTGCCACAGCCCGACGGTCCCATGATGGCGAGGTATTCCCCGGCGGCGATGTCGAGCGATAATCCCCGCAGCGCCTCGACGACATTCCCACCCATCGTGAACGACCGGCGCACCTCCTGCAGGCAGACAATGGGCGGGGCGGCGCTCACGGGCGGGGCGCGGGTTTGGGCGCGTCGGCAGCGGCGGGGGCAGCGGTCCTTGGCTCGCTGGACTTCCTTTCCTCGCCGGGCTTGTCGCTGTCCGGGGCCCGAAGCGCGATGATTTCACCGGCCTGGAGTCCGGATTTGATCTCGATGAACTCGTCGTTGAATTCGCCGACTTCGACCAGCACCGGCTTCGGTTTCGAACCCGGGCGGTAAACAACCTGTTTCCCGTCGCGCGAACTCACGGCCTGGAGGGGCACGAAGACGACATCCTCCAAGCGCTTGACCTGAATCTCAATCTTCGCGCTCATCCCCGGCTTCACCCAGTCGCGCGTGCCCTCGATGGCGATGCGCGTGGTGTACAATTTCATGTCGGGATTCATCCAGCGATTCTCGGAATCGGGGAGCACACCGACTTTGATGACCTCGCCGACCAGCGGCTCATCGGGAAAGGCGTCGGCCGTGATCTTGGCCTTCAATCCCTTTTTCACCTTATTGATATGGGATTCGTGAACACCGACGTTCACCCCCATCTTGGTCGGATCGGGGATGGTGACGATGGCCTGTCGTTCATAGACGGGCGAACCAACCGCAATGCGCTCCTGATTCCAGCGCTGATTGCTGCCGCCGTACACCACGAGACCGGGCATCTTCGCCGAGAGCTGGCATTTTTTGATCTGCTCGGCAAGTTCATCGCGATTCTGCTGTTCGATCTGAAAGCGCCCCTGCGCCCCCTTCAACTTGGCTTCCGACTGGGCGAGCTTGGAGACCGCCTCCTTGCGGGCGCGGGCGAGGCTTTGCAATGCCTCATCATATTTGCCCAATGCCTCCTCCGCCGCCTTGGGGAATTCATACTTCACGAACAATGCGACGGCAGTCGTCGCCGCATCCACTTTCAGCCGCGCCTGGTCGAAGGCGATCTGGTCGTTTTCCCATTCGCTCTTGGTGACGAACCCTTTTTCAAACAGCCGCCGGGTGCCCTTGACCTTGGTGTCCGCCTGGCCCAGGGACGTCCGGGCCACCAGCAACTCGTCCTCCCGTTTCCGCAATTCCTGTTTGGCCATGCCATCCTCCAGCAGTTCATCCTTGGCGTATTGCGAAAAATCAACGGTCGTCGACGCATGGGTGGTAGTGCCTGCGCCAGAGCCCAGGGCGGGGGCATTGGTCGACTGCCCCTCATGCAAGCCGAGTTTGGTGATGATATCGCCGGTGATTTTTGCCCCCATGTATTTCTCGAGATCCATGAGTGCGAAACGCGCCTTCTGCTCCGCTGCTTTGACGTCGGTTTGGTTTTGGTTCACCTGGATTTCAAAAGCCTGCTGCGCCTCGGTGAGGCCGGAAACGGTGCTTTGGAAAGTGATATCCTGATTGACCAGATTCTGCTTGAGCTTCGACGAATCCAATTCCACCAGCACCTTGTTGGTCCGCACGTCGTCCTCGGTGACCTGATAGCCTTCGTCGACGATCTTCACGATTTTCACCGGTTCACCGCGCACCTCCGAGCGCAACTCCTGGGACCCCAACGCCTCGATGCCACCGCCCACGAGCACCTTGATGTCGAGCGGACCGCGCTGGACGGTGATCACAAGATTGTCATCGGAGGGCCGGGCCGGGCGCAGCAACCAGGCCAGCAAACCCGGCAGGGCCAGGCCGCCAAGGACCCATTGCCAGCGGGGACGGGAACGAAGGTAGGCGGGGAGGCTCATGGTCTGTTAGCGGGGGGTTCTGGTGGCGGGGGAGGAGACTTCGGCACGGGCGCCTCGTACCAGGAGCCATCATCACGGACGAAAAGCAGCCCCATGTCGCGCCAGTAGCGCAGACGGGCGAGATTGTAATTCACCAAGGCAGCGGTGCGGGCATTGCGGGCGGTGTTGAGGTCCGCCTGGGCATCGAGCAGATCGCGGGTCACCCCGCGGCCGAGTTGCATGCGCAATTCCTGCTCCTCAATGCGGCGCTCGCCCAGGGTGACGCCCAGCTCCGAATTTTCGAAATTCCTTCGGGCCTGATCCAACGCCCGCCAGTCGCTGGCGACCTGCAGGCGCACGTTGTCCAAAGCCAGCGCAAACTCCCGCCGACCGCGCTCACCCGCAATCAGCGCCCGCCGGAAATCATTGCGCTGGCTCTTGCGATCCAATCCCAGATCGATCTGCAAGCCCGCATTCCATTGATAAAGTCGCGGATCAGGCAGCGGCAGGCCATTGGTGCCCGAATTCGACAAACCCGCGCCGGCGACGGCATCGATCTGCGGGAGCAGGTTTCGTTTGGCGATGGGAATCCGGCGGTCCGCATCCTCGACCTGCTCGCGGGCCGTCTGCAGATCGAGTCGCGTCGCGAGCGCCACCGGCACCGCCAATGCCACCGGCACCCCCGGTTCGGCGATGCGCAGGCGGGCAAGTTCCTGATCGTCGAGGACGACCCGGGCCCGGACCGAAATTCCCAAGTTAATCTTGAACCGGTCCAGCGCTTCCCGATAACCGCGCACCGACTCGCTCCAACGCGTCTCCGAGTTCAATTCCGCCTGCCGGAACTGGTCCAGCGAAGCCTGCGGCCGCTGCCCCTCCTCGGCGAACGAGCGCTCCCGGGCCACGTTCTGTCGCGAACGCGCCAGATCGAGAAAGGAATTCCGCGCCGTGTCCCGCGCCTGCAGCACCGCATAGTAGGACGCCGCCGTGTCGACCGCGAACGTCTGGCGGTACTGGGCAAAGTCACGCAATCCATACAGCAAGGCCCTTTCAGCTTGCGTCAGGTTTTCCAGCGTGGCCCGAAATCCACCGCCCCGCAGCAACGGCTGCGCCAGCGTCGCGCCCAGTCGGGTCGACGTGTTTTGGCCCGAGCCGCCGACCAGATAACGAAAAAAGTCGGTCGTGAAATCAGTCGAGAGTCGCGCCCCGGTCGCCAGCAACCAACCCAGGCCAAAACTGCCGAAACCGGTCACCACTTGACTGCCGTTCCGGAGCGCGGTTGTCTGTTGTTGCGTGATCGGATCGGTGCCGATCACCCGCTGCGGCGTGTCATTGCGGATCCCGCCATTTCCCCGCCCACTAAAGATTGGCGTCAAGCGCTGGCGGGCCAGCGAGAGGTCCAGCGCATTGAGGTAGAGCAACTCCTTGCGATTCTGGTAATCCCGGCTCTGTCGCACCGCGAGATCCAGACAGGGTTCCAGCGGCAGAATGTTGGCGCCCCGTTCGTTCGCCCCTTCAGCCCCCAGGAATTCACCGGGCTCGCCCGCCACCGGCAGCGCTGCCAGCAGGACCGGCGGACGCGGCTCGATCATGAAATTCGTGTCCATGTTGGGGACACTTGGCGCCTTTTCCCGAATCAGACGGGCCGCCTCCCGGTCGGCGGAGCCCTTCCAGTATTTGGAAGTACAACCAGCCACGAAAACCGTCAGCAGCCCGCTGGCGGCTACAATCAAGAACTTCGCTGGTTGTCGTGAGATCACTGGAACCCTCAGGTTGGGCCAGACCTCCACGACCCTCAATTAATGTTTTGCAGACCTCGAGAGACACCGGTCGTGGCCGCGGATCCGATCGGCAAACCCTCGGGCCAGCCTCATCCGTCCGCTGACTTTCCCTCGACCACGGCTGAAATTTGGCCGCGACGTTCACCGAGCCCGGCCGGCCCTGGCGAAGCACAAAACAGGTCGGTCAGCGCCACCGTTCCAAAGGCGGAGGACTCCGCCCGCACTTCAGCCCAGGGTCACCCGGACCATTCCCCGGGTGATTTTTCTCCAACTCTAGGCGCCCGGTCCTTGCGCCCGCCCGCCAGTCACGCGGCGTTGACAAATCGAGCCGTCCAACGATTCAAGCCGGGATGAAAATCGAGGCGGTGGATTTTCTCTACCTGTCGATGCCCACGGTGCGCGACGTCGGGGACGGCAGCCAGGATGCGCTCCTGGTGCGGGTGCAGGCCGGCGGGCACACCGGTTGGGGTGAATGCGAGGCGGCGCCTCTGGTGTCCATCGCCAGTTGGAATTGCCCGATGTCCCATAGTGCCTGCAAACCCGTGAGCGCCTCGGTGCTCGGGCAGGCGCTCGACGGTCCTGAGGACATCCGCCGCATCAACGCCCGGGTCCGTGCCCACAGCTTTGACCTCCTGCAGGCAGACCACACGCTCTCCGGCATCGACATCGCCTTGTGGGATCTCGTGGGACGCCGACGGGAGGAACCGGTCCATCGACTTCTGGGTTATGAGCGGGCCTTTCCCAAGATTGCCTACGCGTCCGTGCTGTTTGGAGAAACACCGCAGGAAACCCTCGGGAAGGGGCGCGCCGTGGCCCGGGCGGGATTTCGCGCCGCGAAGTTTGGCTGGGGACCTTATGGCCGCGGCAGCGTAACCCAGGATGCCGATCAAGTCCGGGCGGCCCGCGAAGGACTGGGAGTGGATGGCATCCTTCTGGTGGATGCCGGAACGGTGTGGGGTGAGGACATCCCGACCGCGGCGCAACGACTCCCGGCGCTACATTCAGCGGGAGCCCTCTGGCTGGAGGAACCCTTCGTTTCCGGCGCCCTGGAAGCCTACAGCGAACTCGCCCGACGAAGCGGTGCCGTCAAAATCGCCGGCGGTGAAGGCTGCCATAATTATCAACAGGCCAAGGCCATGATCGATTATGCCGGCCTGGGATTCTGCGCAGTCAGCAGCATGTAAACAATCATTAATACCGCAAGCAGGGCCACGGCGGCGGTCACGGCCACAATCAGACCGCGATTCGCCCGCACTTCGCCGCGGTCAATCGCCTGATGGACGAGGTGACAATGCCAGGCGGCCAGAACCGTGAGGATGCCGCCAAAGGCCATCATTCCGATGCCCATCGGCAGCGACATTCCCGTGCTTTGGACTTGCAACTGTGGATCGAGTCGCGATGCCAGTTCGCGCAGCCAAACGCCAAACTTGGCGACGACAAACCCCAGACTGATGATGGCTATGCTGGTCCGCACCCAAGCAAGGAAAGTGCGCTCGACCGCGAGATGTTCGGTGCATTTGTGATGGT
>JAYTHD010000149.1:0-6602 GCA_043732975.1 Verrucomicrobiota bacterium | reverse complement strand
TGACTCTTGGCACGACCAGCAGGTGGATGGGGTCAATGCCGAGGGCTTCCAGAGCCTCGACCTGACCGGTGGCGCGGGCCGTCCCGAGTTCGGTGACCATCGCGGTGCCGACCCGCATCAATACGATCAGCGCCGCACCGAATGGTGCGATTTCGCGGATGATGATCTGCGCCATGAGCGTCGAGAACAATTTGAGCTGTCCGTGATCGGTGAGGATGACCAGCACCTGGCCGACGATGCTGAACCCGAGTCCAAAGCCGAGGACGCAGACCAGCGGCAGCAGCCGAACGCCGGTCCGGAGAATCTGTTCGAGGATCAGCGGGTGGATGACGCGCGGAGCCACCGACCATTTTTGGGCGCCCGTCACCAGTGTGATGAGGGTGAAAGCGACCAACCGGCGGACCTCGAACAACACGGCGAACGTGCGATGCGCCAGACTACGCAGTGGCAGGAGCAGTCGATTCCCGACGGATCCCGGGCGCCGCGGGGCGGGAGCCTCGTCGGGGTGGGGCGCGGGCAGGCCCTTCCCCGCCGGGTGGGGATCGGTATTTGTCGGCGCCGCTTCCACGCGGTCAGGTTAGACGCCGGCGTAGGCTTTGAACAGCGCGGGGCGAAACCAATTCGTTGATCTCCGGACGGCCTCCGGGGGAGCGGCCGGCGGATTCTGGCATTCGTTTCTCGCGAACATTCGATTCCCCGCCACGTTGCCCCCGTGCAATCGATGGCAGAGCGCCTGGAATCGGCCGGGACATCGCCGCCCGCGGGGCTCCAAGCCGTGGCGATCCCGGACCTGTGGCAGCAACAGGCCGTCATTCATCTTCGCGCCGGCCGGGACGTGGTCGTGAGCGCCCCCACCGGGGCGGGCAAGACGCTCATCTTCGAACTGTGGTCCAATCAGGGGCGCAATCGCGGGCAGGCCATCTACACGGTGCCGACGCGGGCGCTGGCCAATGACAAGCTGGCGGAGTGGCGGGCGCGCGGATGGAACGTGGGCATCGCCACCGGCGATCTGGCCGAGAATCTCGATGCCCCCGTACTGGTGGCGACCTTGGAGACCCAGAAACAGCGGTTGATCGAGGGTGACGGTCCCTCACTGCTGGTGGTGGATGAGTACCAGATGCTGGCCGATCCGGATCGGGGCCTGAACTATGAGCTGGCCATCGCCCTGGCGCCTCCGGGCACACAATTGCTGCTGCTTTCCGGCTCGGTCGCGAATCCGCATCATCTGGTCCAATGGCTCACGCGCTTGGGGCGGCGCGCTTCGCTCGTCAAGCACGACGTGCGTCCGGTGCCGTTGGACGAGGTGATCGTCGCGCAGTTGAGCTACCACTTGCCGTCGGAAATTCGCGGCTACTGGTCGCGGGTCGCGGCGAAGGCCCTGGCGGATGGGTTGGGGCCGATTCTGTTTTTTGCCCCGCGCCGGGCCCATGCGGAAGAACTGGCCGCCGAGTTGGCGCGCCAACTGCCGATTCCCAATCCCCTGCAGCTTTCCGACGCGCAAAAGCGATTGGTGGGTGAACATCTGGCGAAACTGCTCAAGGCCCGGGTGGCGTATCATCACAGCGGGCTGAGCTACGCCATCCGCGCCGGGGTCATCGAGCCGCTGGCCAAGGCGGGACAACTCCGCGCTGTCGTTGCGACCATGGGCCTTGCCGCCGGCATCAATTTCAGTCTGCGCTCGGTGGCGATCACGGCCGCGGATTACAAACGCGACGGACAAGTCGTCCCGCTGAAGCCGGACGAAATCCATCAAATGCTTGGCCGGGCGGGGCGCCGCGGACTGGACGAAACGGGACACGCCCTGGTGACCGCGAATGAGCTGCGCATCCGCGACGGCCACCCGGTCCAATTGGCCCGGAGCGGCATGGTGGATTGGTCGGCCTTGCTGTCCCTCATGACGGCTGCCGCTGCCGCCGGGCGGGATCCGTACGCCGAGGCGGTGCGGGTGCAGGAACGGCTCTTCACCACCAAGCCGATTTTTCTCGGTGTTGAAGCGTCCCTGACCAACCCCGACACGCCCTGCGGCCTGCGGACCGACAGCGAGCGGGCGCGTCTGGTGCGTAAACGCGTCCGCCAGTTATTGAATTCGGCCGGCCACTGGGAGCCGTACCCGTTTTGGCAGGACCGGCCGCTGGGCGAAATCTTCACCGCCTTCCAGCCCGCGGCGTTTCCCGCCGCCGAGGCACCGCGCATCCGGGGTGATGCCGCGGTAATTTCTCCACCCGTGGTCTTGCGGCCCCCGGGGGTGAGCCCGGTTCGATTCGCCGCGCCGCCGAACGATTCGTTGCGGCCAGTGCTGACCGAGCCCGCCGCGCTCGACAAGGTGGGGGTGGGCGGCTTGGCGGCTATTGAAGAATCAGCCCACGGGCGAATCTGGGGCCGGGCGCTGGTGATTGCCGAGCGATTGGGCGAGGACCGCGTACTGCTGGCCAAGCCCATGCGCCGGCTTCTGGCGTGGAACGGTCGCGAGGCCTCGCTGGTCGCCTTCGAGGAAACCATCCTGCCGACGCTCGTGGAAAAGCTGCGCGAGCAACGGACCCCGGTCGTCCGCTTCGAACGGCATCCAACGAAAATCATCGCGCTGGTGAGCCTGGCGGATCAATTGATCAAAGTGCCCGTGGATTCCCTGGGGGTTCCGTTGTGGAAACCCGCGGAGCGTGAGGTGTTTCCGTCGGCCTGTTCGACGTGTTCGTTGGTGGCGGTTTGCAAGGAACTGCCCACCGCCACCGGCACCGCGCTTTTGTGGCGACGCCTCGAGTTGGTGGATCAGCGCGGGGTGCCGACGCTCCGGGGTCGGATCGTCAGCTTTTTCTCGGGCGGCGATGGCCTCGCGGTCGCCGCGGCTCTGGAAGATCCCGGATATCCCCTGGACGAACTCGTCTACGATCTCGCCAATCTCGACGCCGGTTTCCGGTTCTGTGGTGATGAAAATCGTTGGGGCGGCCGGCTGGCCCAGGCGTGTCATGTAAAATACTCGCTCCAGTCCGTGACGGGCTATCTGGACAACGGCCTGCCTCCCAAATATGGCGACGGTGCCAATGCCGTCGTGCGCCTGCTGCAGAAGGATCCGCATGCGAAGTATCGCCTGGTGACCGAATTCCTCGGCGCCGGAGATATTGACCGAATTGTGATCGAATGGCGAAGCTTGTTGCGTTCGGTGGCGAATTCCCCGCGTTTGGAGTGGTCGCGCTGGACGGAGTTTCAACGCCTGGCCAAGGCGACACTGCACCAGACCGAGTCACCTACCATTACGGACCTGCCGCCGCTCGAACCGCAACAGACGCGGCGCGTGGATCATCGGTTGAAGTTTCGGCGCTGAACCGAAAGTAAGTGGAACCGCGGATGACACGGATGGCGCGGATAGATTCGGAAAATGACGTTCCGTATCTGCGTTATCCGCGCCATCCGCGGTTCAATTTCTGAAAGTGTCGCTGTAGTGATAGAAGTAGAAACCGAGTTTCCCCGTCGTAATACCAACTCGCTATTTTGGTGTGGGATACCGCTTCCCCCAATGGGTGATTATCCTTGAAATCGGTGGTTTCGACTCCGGTTTCCAGGTCAGCGCAGTGGCGAGACGGTGGCGCGATAAAACCGACCGGACTCATTCGGAGTGGCATCCGGAACAACCATCTCCCGCGCGCTTCCGGCGGGGACGACCGTCAATGGCGTCCAGGTGGTTTCGCTGAGTGAAGTGCGGTACTCGACCGCGTAGGTGCGGTTGGCCACCGCGTGGAAATGGATTTCGAAGTTGCCGGTCTGGCTGGCCGCGCGGGCTTCGATCTTTAGCGGGCTGGCGGGATCTCCTGGATGAGTGCCGGCGAGGAATTCAGCAAAATTATCCAGCGCATCGCCATCGGGATTCGCAAAGAGCGGCCCGAAGGCGGGATTCGTCAGTTGCAGCGGCGAATAGTAACGTGTCAGCCAGGCAACGTAGGTCGCGTCCGACAAACCGGGTGTTCCACCGGGAATGCGTCCCGCCGTCCACTGCGATGAATCTTTCCAGGCGGTCCAGTCGGCGCCCTCGGCGACAACGATCAGTGAGTGTCCGGCGCCGCGGGTTTTCGCCTCCCACTTGGAATCATACGCGAAGTCCAACACCACTTCACCGTGGTCCAACAATCGGATTGCTTCACCGTCCGGATCCAGCCGGCCCTGAAACTGTCCAGCCACCGGGACCTGATTTCCATAGCGGGCGGTGAAGGCGGCGGTATCGCGGACGACGACCACGCGTTGTCCCGGATCCAGTGTGGTGATCGCGCTGCCTGCGAAGGAGAACTCCACACCAACCGTCAGGCGCACCGCGGTCAGATCCAGCGTCAGCGGGCCGGTGTTCAGGAGTTCGATGAACTGGGCGCCATCGGTGGCGTTGGCAACGGTGCCCGCACCGATGGGTGAATTAAACAGGATTTCACTGATCCGCAGGTAACGTTGCGCGGGCGTCGGATTGGCGGGCAGGATCAGGCGGGCGACTTCGCGGATGCCCTCCAGGAGTTGAACGGTTCCCCCGCGGGCGGAGAGTTGGCCGTGATAGCCGTTCTGCACGTTCAATCCCTGACTGCCGTGGGGCACCGCCACGCGCCGACGGAACGTATTGATATCCGGGCAGACATAGAGCGAGCCGTTCGCGGGAATGACCGTCCCGGAATGGAAGACATGCTCGATGTCCCCGGCGAGCTGCCAGTCGGAGATGTCCACCGCGAACTTGTTGGTGTTCACGATTTGCACGAATTCTTCAGCGGCGTTTCCGGAGGCAGGCGTCGCCTCGAACGTGCCGAATTGGACGCTGGCATCGGCGGGTTGCGCCGTGGGGATCGGACGTCCGGTGCCGGCCTGCGCATAGAGGTACTTGCGCCGGGCCGGAAAATAATTGGTCAGCATGAGATCGACGGCCTGGACCATCGTCTGGCGGACGCCCCACGGCTTCCACTTGGCGAGATCCAGCGTGGCGTCCGGGCTTAATATCGGCATCAGGTCATGGATCCGCGTTTCGTAATGTCGCAACTCCACCGGTGTGTTGGTGGGCTGCAACAGCTTGTCCATCAGCGTCCGGATCCGCCGATTGTACATCTGGGTGAACACCGAATCGGCAAACAGCACGGCCATCAGATCCTCGTTGTTGCCCACGCTCAGGCCGTTGTCGAAATACATCTTGTCGTCGTAATACGTCAGCGTGCCGGTCCAGTTGCGGCCAAAGGTCAAATCCAGATCCCAGGGCAGGGCGTGCCAAAGGTCGGTGTCGGTATCGTGATAGAAATAGAAATTCTTGTGACAGCAGTCGACCCCGCCGGTGATGATCATCGCGGCGAGAAAATTCACCATCGCGGGAATATCCACGCGGTCGTAGAGGTAATTGCGCTTGTTTCCCAAACGTCCCAGGACGCCCTGATTGAGCGTAATGATGTCCGCGTTGTTCTCCCACTTGCGGGTTTTCTTTTCGGCCGCCCCGGCACCCACCAGCGACGTGGAATACATTTTGTAGAGTGCCCCGTTGGCATTCAGGCCCACCCGCTTGAGGAAATTTTCACTGCCATCCTCGACGAAATTGAAATCCCCGAGAAACGCAGCGTTCCGTTGGACCCGGAGGGGAATGACCTTGTGATACGCGTGGCCGGCGTCGCGATAGGTTTCGTACGCCAGAATATTGCGAACCTTGGCCTTGTCCGGATAGGTGGTGAGGATATTGAAATCGTCCACCCGGTCCTCCTGGGAATCATATTGGAAACGGGATCCGGGGTTCATGTCGAAATTGTAACTGTGCTTGGGAAATTCCTTGCTCGATTGTCCGTGCACACTGACGATCACATTATCGTAAAACTCCCCGTTATAGGCGATGGAACTGCGCGTGGAGGCGGAATCCGCCACGGAAGGGTTTTGCACAAAAAAGTGAAACACCGGCAGGGGATTGGTCAGACTGGGATCGGCCAGGACCGTGCCTTCGAATTCCGGGCTGCGCAGGCGATCGGAAAAGGAGGGGAATCGCGTCTGGTTCCCCGCAATATCCGCGGCGCTCACATACCAGCGGACCATTTGCCCGGCATTGGCGGTCTTCCCCGGAATCCGGGCCCCGTAGACGCCGTCGCCCGCCACCCCATCGCCATGAAGACCGTCATCCAACATCGGGGTGGCCACGATGTTGGAATACATGATCCGCCAATTCAGTTGAATGTTGCCGAGCTTTTGAAAGGTCTTGGTGATCCGGGCCGTGACGGTGATGTCCTCGTTGGTGGTGGGAACCGCCGGCAGAAAAGTGGTGGCGGCGATCAACGGACCCAGGTTGGTGTTGCCGGCGCCGTTGTAGTTTCCTGGTGTGGCCGGAGAAAAATAGAGCGCCGATTTCGGGTCCAATCGCACCGTGCGGGCGATCAATTCCGCGGTGCACAGGAGATCCGCGTCTTCGGCACTGGCATTCAGTGCGTGGATGGCCAGCAGATTGGATCCTTGTTGCAGCAGTCCCAGCCGGCTGGTCAGATCATATTCGATCGGTCGGATCGCCGCCGCATCCGTGTTGGTCGCCGTGGCGGCCGAATTCCAATGCGGCAGGGCGGGGGCATTGGCGCTGGCTACTTCGATGCCGTTGAGATAGGCGATGAAGCCGTCATCCG
>JAYTHD010000148.1:0-8929 GCA_043732975.1 Verrucomicrobiota bacterium | reverse complement strand
CCTATCCATCTACTGGTGGTGCCGCGAGTCATCGGACTAACCGTTTCCATGGTCGCCCTCACCATGTATCTGATGGTGGTTTCGCTGCTGGGCGGATACCTCATGGGGTTCGTCCGTGGATCCACGCTGTCCCTCAATGATTTCTTTGGTGGCGTGGTCGGGGCGCTGAGTTGGATTGATTTTCCCATGCTGGGCCTCAAAACACTGCTGCTCGGTGCGACCAACGCGCTGATCATCTGTTACCAGGGGCTGGCCGAACCCCTGCGTCTGGAGCAAATCGGCGACGTCACCGCGCGCACCGTGGCCCAATGCCTGGTCGCGAGTCTCGGAATCGATGTTCTCTTTCTGGTGACCTACCAGTTTGTATGAAGGGGGAACCGCTGATCTCCATGACGGATCTGGCGGTGGCGAGTCCGCGCAATCCGGAGGTCTCGGTGCTGACTGGCATCAACTGGGAGATTTTTTCCGGCGATTGCTGGGTCATCACCGGGTTGCAGGGATCTGGCAAAACACTATTGCTGGAAACGGTCGCCGGATTGCATCCGGTGCAGACTGGTGAATTGCGCCTCTTCGGGACACATTTCCACGAGGCAGAGTCGCCGCGAGTCTCGGTCGTCCGCCAACGGTTTGGCCTGGTCTTCGATGGCGATGGCCGGTTGTTTCCAAGCATGACGGTCTGGGATAACATCACCCTGCCCTTGCGGTATCATCGCAACCTGCAACTCGATGAGGCCATGGAGGCCGTGGCCGGGATCCTGCAGACGCTGGAAATCGAATCCCTCGTGCTGCACCGGCCCGGACGCCTTTCGCGATCCTCCGCCCGTCGCGTGGCCCTGGCGCGCGCATTGGCCCTGCGGCCCGATGTGCTCTTGCTTGATAATCCGCTCAACGGACTCGACCCGGCCCAGGTCCGCTGGTGGCGCAATCTATTGAACAGCTTTGTGACCGGGCACCCACTTTTTGATCACAAGCCGCTGACCCTGATCATCACCAGCGACAACCTGCGCCCGATCCTTCCGCTCGGCGGATCCTTCGCCCTGGTGCACGAAGGGCGCTGGCAAATCCTGGGAAATCGCCATCAGGTGGTTGCTTCCCCCGATGCCTTCGTCCAGGACCTGTTGAACGACGAGGACTGAGTAGACCGCGGGTTTCACCGAACATGGACTCCGTTACGGCAATTTCCGCCAGATCGTTTGTCCCAGGACGATTTCGATCAACAGCAGGAGCAGTCCCGCACCCGCCAGGTAGGGGACCAATTCCTCCCAATACGCAAAGCGTTTGGTGACGGCCTCCGTCTTTTCCAGTTGATCAATTTCCTGGTAGATGCTGCGCAATGTCTCGGTGGTGTCGGCCCGATAATACTTGGCGGACGTCCGCGCCGAGATCTCCTTGAGCGTCGGCTCATCGATGTCCACCGGCACATTCTGGTATTGCACCCGGCCGGAGAAGGGATCGATGACCACCGGCGTGGGTGCAGTGCCGTGGGTGCCCACTCCGATGGTATACACCTTGACTCCCAGAGCCTTGGCGGCATCCGCCGCGGTGAGCGGCGTCACCTTGCCCGCATTGTTCTGTCCGTCGGTCATCAGGATCACGATCCGCGATTTGGATTTCAATTCACGCAACCGGTTCACAGCGGCGGATATCGCCGAGCCAATCGCGGTCCCGGGTTCGTTCAGGACATCCAGGCGATCCAGATTTCGCCGGACGAAGGCATGATCCAAAGTTGGCGGCGAGGCGATGAAGGCCGAACTGGCGAACACGACCAGCCCAATCCGGTCGCTGACCCGCTTGTCCAGAAAACGCTCAATCACGTCCTTGGCTACGCGGACACGATTCACCCGCTCCCCCGCCATCTGAAAATCCTCCGCCCGCATGGAGCCGGAAAGATCCAAGGCGATGACGATGTCGATGCCACTTGCCCGCAACGGCGCCGTCCCTTGGCCGATCTGGGGTCGAGCCAGGCCAATGATCAGAAGGACCAGCGCCAGCCAGCGCAGCCCGGCCAGGACGGTACCCGCGCGACTGCGACGCAATTCGGTGATGCCTTTCACCAGCGTGAGCGACGAATAGGTGAACACCGCTTCGCGATAGAATCGCCGACGCAGCCAGGAGAAGGCCGGCAAGGCCAAAAGCAGCAACAGCCACCAGGGCGAGGCAAACCTCATGTGTCTCCTCCCACCTTGCCAGGCAACTCTGGCGGCGAAGCGGGTTGAACCGACTCGATCGACCCAACCGGCGCTTCGCTCGCCGGACGTGCGGCCGGGGTCAGATCGTTGACCAACCGGAGCGCCGCCGTGTGCAATTCGTCGAGGTCCAATCGTCCGGGAATCATGTCGGCAAACTTGATCAAATCGCAGGCCCCGAGGAACTTCGCCAACAACTCCCGATCAGCGCCCGCCAGCGCGCCATTCTGCTGCAACTCCGCCACAAATTCCTCCGTGGTCCGCTCCGGTGCGCGCAGGCCAAAACGTTGTTCCAGGTATACCCGGACGGCTTCGGACACTTCCGCGATGAAGGGCTTCGGCTCGTCCACCAACGCCAGCGCCCGCTGCAGGCGCGCCCGGGCGACGTCATCGGGCCGCGCGCCCGGTCCCGCCGTGGACGATCCACGCCGCCGCCACCAGAGCCAGAAACCGAGTGCGCAAATGGCCAGCAGGATTACCATCAGCCCCACGAGGCGCCACGTTTTCCACGGATCGGGAATGTCGACTTCCCCCCGGATGCCGTGGGGCAGCGCGGGTGCCACCGGCGCGGCCGGCATTCCGGGAATCCCCGGCGCAGCGGGCGCGGCCGATCGCAGCGGATCCAGTCCCAAACCCAGGATAAGAACCCACAAAAACCGCAGCATGGAAATTCGCGAAATCATTACGGAAAGCCGGCGTCGATTCAGTGGCGTCGGCGAATTTCGCGGTCGTGAAAAAACCGGGTCAGCTCCCGCTCGTACGGTTGCCCCGTCCGCACGTGGATGGCATCGACCTTGGAACTGAGAAACAAACGATCCAACTCCTCCTGAGCACGCCCCGCCCGGGATTGAAATGCTTCGCGGCGACGGCGGTCACTGCTGTTGATCTCGACAATCTCGCCCGTCTCGGCATCCTGCAAAACCAGTCGACCCAAGGCCGGCAGCGCGGTCTCCCGCAGGTCGCCGATCTGCACCGCGACCACATCATGCTTCCGGCTGGTCTGTCGCAACACCGACTGCGACAGGCGTCCCAGCGTCTCACTGTGCAGGGCTTTCCGGCGGATGTGCGCCAGGACCTCCGTGCGACTCGGACTGGTTTCCCCGAGGAAATCGCTGACGATGATCACCACCGCGCGGTGATTGAGAATTTGGTTGGCGAACTCCAGCGCACCATTCAGCGACGTGCCCCGCCAGCGCGGCTCGTGACAGAGGATGTCCCGGATGACCCGCAGCACATGCCGGCGGCCTTTCCGCGGCGGGATGAACTTCTCCACCGATTCCGTGACCAGCAACAGCCCCACGCGATCCTGATTTCGCACGGCCGAAAACGCGAGGACGGACGCAATCTCCGCCGCCAGTTCGCGCTTGGATTGATCGCCCGAACCAAAATGCAGGGAGGCGGACAGATCCACGATCAACAGCACGGTCAATTCGCGTTCCTCCCGGAATTTCTTCACGAACGGGTGATTCATCCGCGCCGTGACATTCCAATCAATCGAACGCACCTCGTCGCCCGGCTGATATTCCCGAACTTCATCAAAATCCATGCCCGTCCCGCGAAAGGCGGAATGATACTGGCCGGCCATGGACTCCTGCACCAACCGGCGGGTGCGGATTTCGATCTGCCGGATCTTCTTGAGCAGCTCCTTGGGAATCATCGTGATGAGAGAAACGTCGGGCGCAGCATCCTGGCCCATCGGAACTCACGGCACGGGCAGCTCGTCAAAGATGCGCTGGACGATTTCTTCCGCCGTCTTTTCCTCCGCCTCCGCCTCGTAGGTCAGGGTGACACGATGCCGCAGCACATCGAGCCCGATGCTCTTCACGTCCTGGGGCGTCACGAATCCCCGCCCCCGGATGAACGCATGCGCCTTGGCCGCCAGGGTCAGCGCAATCGTCGCGCGCGGACTGGCCCCCATCTGGATCAAACCCTGCAACGGCAGCTTATACGCCTCGGGATCCCGCGTCGCGCACACGACATCGACGATGTAATCCTTCACCTTGTCGTCGCAGTACAGGTCGTTGATCACCTGCCGGGAATTGAGAATCTGCGCCGCACTCACCACCGCCCGGGCCTTGGGCAACTCGTTCGTGCGGGCCATGAGATCCAGAATCAAGCGCTCCTCCGCGCGGCTCGGATACCCAATCTTCAACTTGAGCATGAACCGATCCACCTGCGCTTCCGGCAGCGTGTACGTCCCTTCCTGTTCGATGGGATTCTGGGTCGCCAGGACGAGGAAGGGATCTTCCAGCCGGTAGGTTTGATCGCCGATCGTCACCTGATGCTCCTGCATCGCTTCAAGCAACGCGGACTGCACCTTGGCCGGCGCCCGGTTGATTTCATCCGCCAGCACCAGATTGGCGAAGACCGGTCCCCGACGCGTGGTGAAGGTGCCGACTGCGGGATTGTAAATCTGGGTGCCGACGACATCGGCGGGGAGCATGTCCGGTGTGAATTGGAGTCGGGAAAATTTGACATCCAAGGCGGCCGCCAGCGTTTTGACGGACAGCGTCTTCGCCAGTCCGGGAACGCCCTCGAGCAACACGTGCCCATTGGCCAGTAAACCGATGAGCAACCTTTCGACAAGGTACTTCTGGCCCACCACACACCGGCCGATCTCGGAAAGCAACGGCTGAACAAAAGCCCCGGCCTCAACCACAGCAGCATTCAAACTGGCGACAGAATCCATGAGTGCAGAACTAGGCCAAATGACCGGCGATGAGGCAAGTAGTTCAATCGAAACTCATTTGCCCTGTTCCACCATGAATAGTTTTCCCGGAACCACGCCCGGAACCGGCTGCCGGCTGCCATCCGCCCAGGTGACTTCCACCGAATCCACGGAGGTCGCCGCTCCCAGGCCAAAGGTCACCGGCAGTTCGCTGGCGCTGAGATAGCTGTGGGCCGAACCCACCTGGCGCCATTGCGTGCGCCCGCCCGCCACCAGTTTCACCACCGCCCCCTGCCCATCCCGCGGTGACTTCGTCCCGACCAGACGCAGGCGAACCCAGTGGTTGCTGCCCTTTTGATCGTTCCGCAACAGGACCGGCCGGCCGCCCAGCGCGGTGAAGACCACGTCCAGATCGCCGTCCCCGTCGAAATCGCCGTACGCGCTTCCCCGGCCCACGATCGGCTGAAAGAGATCTGCTCCCGCCTGCTCCGCCTGGACCTGCAGGAATCCCGTGTCACCGGCATTCCAGAACAATTGGGCCGCCTGCTCGTACTTCTGGCCATGCTGCAGTTTGGCAATCTCCGCTTCCAGGTGCCCGTTCACACTCAGCAAATCCAGCCGCCCATCGAGGTCGTAATCGAAAAAGAACACGCCGAATTTCAGCGGGTCCCGACTGGGCCCGCCGATGCCCCAGGAAATCGCCTCGTCGGCAAACAACGGCAATTCGGGCGTCGACGCCGCTTGCTGCACATACAGCGCCGTCATCTCATTGGCGAAATTGCCGATGGCGAAACCGAGTTTTCCGTCGGGAGTAAAGCGTGCGGCATCGATGCCCATCGCGCCGCGGGTGTTCCCGTAGTTATCAAAGGCGAGCGCACTCTCGGCACCGGCTTCGCGGAAGGTTCCGTCGTGCCGATTGAGGAAAACGAAATTTTGCACCGTGTCATTGGCCACCACCAGATCCAGCCAGCCGTCGCCATTCACATCCACCGCCGCGAGTCCCAGAGTCTTGGCCGACGGTTGCCCCGTGGCCGGATTCTTCACCTGCACACCGCTGGTCGCACTGACATCGGTAAACCGCCCGCCTCCGTCATTGCGGTACAGGTGCGGGTGCGCGCCCTGAAAGTTCATCGGCGGCCCATAGGCCCGCGCCCGGCCATCGATCTTGTAACCCACCTCGGCGTCAATCTCCCGGGACCAGCGCACATAACTGCCGACGTAGAGATCCAAGTCGCCGTCGCGGTCAAAATCAAACCAGATGGCCGCCGTGGACCAATCCTGGGGATCCCCCGCCACTCCTGCCTGGGCGGTGACATCCTCAAAATGCCCGCCGCCCAGATTGCGAAACAAACGGGCGCCGCCAACTCCGGTCAGCAACACATCCACCTGACCGTCATTGTCAAAATCACCCGTGGCCACACCCATTCCGTATAAGGGCTTTTCGAGCCCGCTCCCCGCAGTGACATCGGTGAATCGCAGCGTTCCCGGCGTGCTGTCATTGCGGTACAAGGCCACCCCCGGAGGCGGCGCTCCGGCGCCCTCCCGGCCTTTCCACGGCCAGGGCGACGAATTGACGAACAACAGGTCCTGATCGCCATCGCCGTCAAAATCAAACACCGCCACACCTCCGCCCATCGTCTCCGGCAACAACTTCTCCCCATAGGCGCCCGTCTCGTGACGGAAGGTGATCCCGGCGGCGGTCGTCACGTCGGTGAAGCCCGACTGCGGCACCTGCGGATGTTGAGCCGCACCCGCCGCCTGCGGGCGGTTCAGCGGCGTCACCTGAGTGGTCACCGTCTTCGGCCGCGGACGCCACCACCACCAGGCACCACCGCCCGCCGCGCCCAGCATCAGCACCACGAGCAAGGAGCTGAGCAAGCCCCGGCCCACCGCCGCATCGTCGCCCGCCAGCTCGTCCAGTTCCTCCGTCGGTATCGGTTCCTTGGCCATGAAATCCTTTTCTAGTCCTGGGTTCAACACTCACTCGACCCGCACCTGTTCCGGGTTCCGCAGCGACGCAGCCGCCGTCGCGGCACCTCGCTGGAGGTCATAGATGACGATCGCCTGGGCCGCGTGATCGGCGGCCGGATCGTGCCGGCGGGCGATGGCGACGGCGCGGTCGCGCGCGTTGTCATCCGGCCGATAGCGCTCATGCAGTTTCCGGTGCTCCGCGGCCTTCGTCGCGTCCCCCAACTGAGAATAGAGCAGCCCCGCGTTGTAATGCGCGGTGACGTTTTCCGGATCCAACGCCAGCGTCTTTTGGAAGCGCTGCAACGCCGCCCGCAAAAATTCCTGCTGCCTGCTCGGGTCGGCCCGCTCCATCTTCGCCCGTTCAAACAGCGCCTGCCCCAGTTCGTTGATCACTTCGTAGTCGCGACTGAAGTCGAAACCGCGTCGCTCCAATTCGGGATAGCGATCCTCAAGAATGCTGGTGAATTCGCGGACGGCCACGTCCAGATACCCATTCTGTTTGTTCACCAATCCATTCAACCACGCGATGGTCCAGCGATTTCCCGGGACCGCGAAGCGATTGGTATCGTTCGCCCGTTGCAACGCCCCCACGGCGTCGTTGAGCCGGCCTTCCTTGAAATACACCCGCGCGAGGTTCAGCGGACCGTCCGAGCGTCCCAATTTTTCCACTTCACCAAAGGCCTGCGCCGCCTGCACCAGCTCGCCTTTTTCACTGCCTTTGTCGCCCTTCAGAAACAGTCCAATGCCATAATCATTCCAACGTTGCCAGACCGGCACGCCGTTGGTCTGGGGCGGGACCCGGCTCAACGCCGCCTCGGACATCCCCGCCACCGGCAGCGTGACGGTGTCCGTCGCAATCACCACCACCGGCAAATCATTCGTTACCTGGAAAGGCGCCCCATTGGTATAGCCGCGACCATGGACATAATTGTAATAGATCGTATCAAACTTCCGGTACTTCAGATTCACGGTGACAGTCAGCGGACCGGTGGGTTCGGGCGGCACGGTGAATTGATAGTGCACCACCGCCGCTGCGCCGGGCGGGATCTGATTGTTATAGAGCGGTGTGAAGATGTCCTGCACATTGCGCCGATCAATGCGGCTCCCGTTGCGGTCGAGCATGTAGACATTGATGAAATGGGACCAGGGATCGACCTCGCCATGGGAACCCAAGCCGCCACTCTGGCCGACGATGCGTCCGGCCTCATCCCGGACGGTGGCGTCCACCCACATTTCGTTGGAATCCACCGTTCCCTGGGTCAGTGAGTGCCCCACCTTGAGCGTGCGCACCACGGATTCGAGCAGGTAGGTCCGGCCGGGTTTGAGTCGCGGCAATTGCGGTCGCAACGGGGCGGTCAATGGGCTGTCAATCTGGCCACCCTCCTTGACTCCGAAAATATCCACCCGCGCCACATTGGTCAGAAAGGTCGCGTGCCGCCGGACGGTGGCGGTGTCGCCGCGCTCATAGGCCAGGGCCGTGTTGGCGCTGGGAAACAGGTGATCGTGCACCGCCCGCACCGCATTGGTGCCGAAACGGCGGGCGCCAAATTCATCGGAGGCCAGTGCCGGCATATGGCACTCGGCACAATTTGCCTTCGCCTGCTCCGGATAATAAAAGCTGCGGGCATTCACCCCGGATACACCGCTCAACAAAAAGGTGTCATAGTGGTTCTGACCGCGCAGGAACTCCTTGTACTGCGTCACCTCGAAGGGCAGACCGACCTTGTGGCAAACGGAGCAGAACTCCGCCGTCTTATGCATCGGCTTGAGGAAGGTCTGCTTGTGAAACGCGGGCTTGGATTTCACCAACTGCTTGTTCAGCCAGAACCGCAGCGAGTTGGTCGGGGAAAAGGCCCACGGATAATGCAGCGGCTCTTCGATCGTGTAATTCCCATTCCCCACCGGACCGCTGGCCGCACCCTCGAGCGAGGTGATCGAATGACAGGCCGTGCAAGTGATGCCGGCCTGGGCCGTCGGGTGATTGGTCATGTCGAACGCCGGATCGTCGAAGGCGCCCGAGAAAAACGGCGCCGGGTCGTGACATCCGGCGCACCAGCGGGACGATTGCACCGTCCCCGTCCGGGCGAGGGACACCTGCCGCGTT
>JAYTHD010000147.1:0-5845 GCA_043732975.1 Verrucomicrobiota bacterium | reverse complement strand
CTCCTTTTGGGCCGGATTGAAAGTAGGGCTCCGGTAACTCTCAAATCTCAAAATCATTCACCGGACCGGTCTGATTGGGTGTGAAGACACGGACCCGTTTCAAATCGACAAACACCGGCTCACCGGTCGTGCGCTGCAAGGATTGCCATTGCTCGCGCCGGAGCTCGACCTCGAAGACCCCGCAATGATCGGGCCGCTCCAGCTCCAAACGCACCACCGGACCCGCGGCATTCACATAGCGGATTACCGCCGGCAAACTCGATGGACCGGTCGATTCGGCCGACACCTCGACATCGTGCGGACGAAAGTAGATCGACGCCTCGGTATCCGACGTATCGTTACCCGCATACCCGCGAATGTGGGTGTCCCCCACCTGCACGCGGCCGTGGTCGAGACGGCCTTGGAACAGATTCACATTCCCGAGGAAATTGAAAACGAACGCGTTCGCCGGGGAATCGTAGACGTCCTGCGGGGGACCGACCTGCTCGATCCGCCCCTCGTTCATGACCACGATCTGGTCGGACACCTCCAGGGCCTCCTCCTGATCGTGGGTGACGAAGATAGTGGTGACGGGGATCTCGCGGTGCAGTTGTCGAAGCCAGCGGCGGAGCTCTTTTCGCACCTTGGCGTCGAGGGCACCAAAAGGTTCATCCAATAGCAGGACCCGAGGCTCGACCGCCAACGCCCGCGCCAACGCCACCCGCTGACGCTGTCCTCCCGACAGCTGATGGGGATAACGATCCCCGAGTGGTTCCAGTTGAATGAGGCTGAGGAGCTCCCGGACCCGGCGTTCGATGCTAGGATTGTCGGGCCGGGTCGCCCGCGGACGCACCCGCAATCCGAAGGCGATGTTTTCGAAAACCGTCAGGTGACGGAACAGGGCGTAGTGTTGAAACGCAAAGCCGGCCCGGCGCTGACTCGCGGGTTGATGGGTGACTTCCTCGTTATAGAAAAACACGCGCGCCTGACCGGGATCCGGAAAATCCAATCCCCCCATGATGCGCAGAAGGGTGGTTTTGCCCGAGCCGGAGGGTCCCAGCAGGGCCACCAACTGTCCGCTGTCCACTTTCAGGCTGACGTTCTTCAACGCCTGAAAGGAACCGAACGTTTTGACGATATTTCGAACTTCAACACTCATGAGACGCTCATTCCGTTTCGGTCCCGTCCTACCCTGCAGATTCGACCGCCAACTGCTCACTCGCCGCCTTCGCCCGCCACTCCACCCAGGTTTTCAGGGCCAAGGTGACCAAGGCCAGGAAGGTCAGCAGCGACGCCACGGCAAACGCCGCGACAAAATTGTATTCGTTGTAAAGGATTTCGATATGGAGCGGCATGGTGTTGGTCTGGCCCCGAATGTGACCGGACACGACCGAGACCGCCCCGAACTCGCCCATCGCACGGGCGTTGCAAAGAATTACGCCGTAGAGCAGGCCCCACCGGATATTGGGCAACGTGATCCGCCAGAAGGTCTGCCACCCACTAGCGCCGAGCGTTAGGGCCGCCTCCTCCTCCGCCCTACCTTGAGCCTGCATCAGGGGAATCAGCTCGCGGGCGACAAACGGGAAGGTCACAAACACGGTGGCAAGGACAATGCCCGGCACGGCGAAGATGATGCGAATATCGTGATCCGCGAGCCAGGGACCCACCAAACCCTGGGCGCCGAAGAGCAGCACATAGATCAAGCCGGAGATGATGGGGGAAACCGAGAACGGCAGGTCAATCAGGGTGATGAGCAGGCTCTTTCCGGGGAACGAGAACTTGGCGATGGCCCACGCCGCACAGACGCCGAAAACCAGATTCAACGGTACCGCAATGGCGGCCGCCAGGAGCGTGAGGCGGATCGACGCCAGCGTCACATCATCGGCGAACGAGGTGAAATAGGGCCCCAATCCCTTGGCCAGGGCCTGCGCGAAGACGGCGGCGAGCGGGATCACCAGGAACACGGCCAGGAACACTAGGGCCACGGCCAATAGGATTCGTCGCACCGTCGGACTCTCCGCGGTGGGATGCCGGTGAGTAGATCGGGTGCTGACGCCCGCGAGGGAAGTGGGAGCGTGCATCTTGGGTCAGGCCGGTTGTTGATGCCGGCCGCTCCACCACTGCAGTAGGTTGATCGAGAAGAGAATCAGAAACGAAATCACCAACATCACCACCGCGAGAGCGGTCGCACCGGCATAGTCATACTGCTCCAATTTCGTGATGATGAGCAGCGGGGTGATCTCGGTCTTCATCGGCATGTTGCCGGAGATGAACACCACCGACCCATACTCCCCGAGCGCCCGGGCAAAGGACAACGCGAACCCGGTGAGCAGCGACGGAAACAAAATGGGGAGGATGATGCGTTGAAACACCTGCCACCGGGTCGCTCCCAGACTGGCGGCGGCTTCCTCCACCTCGGCATCCAGATCTTCCAGAACCGGCTGAACCGTGCGAACGACGAAGGGTAGCCCGATGAACGTCAACGCCACCCAGATCCCCAACGGCGTGAAAGCCACCTTGATGCCCAGGGCCCCGAGCGGTCGGCCGAGCCAACCGTTCGGCGCATAGACCGCGGTCAACGCAATTCCCGCCACCGCCGTGGGCAGGGCAAACGGCAGATCCACCAGGGCATCCACGAGCCGCTTACCGAAGAACTCGTACCGCACGAGCACCCAGGCGACGAGCAGGCCGAATCCAAGGTTCACGAGTGCCGCCAGCACCGCAGCGCCAAACGTTAGTCGATACGACGCCAATACCCGCGGCGCCGTAACCGTCGACCAGAATTGTTCCCACGTCATTCCGGCGGTCTTGATGAACGTCGCCGACAGCGGAATCAAAACGATGAGACAGAGGTACAGCAACGTATAGCCGAGGGTGAGTCGGAATCCGGGAAGGACATCTCGGCGGGAGCGGAAAAGCATGAATGACGGTTATAGGTCGGCCCCAAACGAGATGAATTTTCGGTACTCCGCGAGAATTGCGTGGAGGGCGGCGAGAAAGGCCCGCTGCTGCCGCTCAGCGGAGGCGAGGGCCGGCGTCTCGAAGACGATTTCAAACGGCCGGGGGCGCTCGGAGTGCGGCGGACTCAGGATCCCCTCGTATCCCTGGTACAGAATCCCGTTGCTGGCCGGAAAACCGTCGATCTGACTATTCGTATTGCGCGGCAGATGCGTCGAGGCGGCCGCCAGCGCGGGATTCAACAGGTACTTGCTCAGGGTCGCCCCACGCACAAACCCGTAGAGGCCGTCACTGGTGTCGTCGCTGTGCAAGGAAACAATCCCCTGCAAGCCGTGAAAGCGCAGATCCTCCTCCAGCATCCGCACCTCCGGTTCATGCGAGTGGTTCCAGAACTCGCGGTTCAAATCACGACCAGACTGGGAGAAGCGGGAATGGGTCTCGTAGCCGACCGGATTGCAGACGGGATAGAAGAACAACAGGTAGCCGTGGGCCAATTCCGGCTGGAGTTCCAGCTGACGGATGAATTGGACGAGCGCATGAGAGCCCTCGGGTTCGTCCCCGTGGATGCCGGCAAAAATACCCAGGCGAATCGGCACACCGCCGCTGCGCGGTCCCATGAAAATGTAGCGGGGCACGAGGACTTCCTCCCCGTTCCGCTCGTAGCGAAACGAATTTCGAATCAGGTTGGGCGAGCTCAGGGCCAGCTCGTCGAGCGCCTCCACCAGGAACGACACCGAGCGAACTCGCGCCGGGCGGCTCGCCGCGGCGGCCACCGATCCACGACTACGAACCGACTCCGGAGTCGATTCACCTCCGCTGCCGCGGGTCTCCCAGTCGCCAACGTCCCGACTAGTGTTGAAAAATGCGGTCGAAGAGTGCGCCGTCATTGAAGTGCTTTTGTTGCGCCTGGGACCAACTCCCAAACAGTTCTTCCACAGTGGACACCTTCAACAAGGTCGTTTCCGCCTTGAGCCCCAGTCCCAGAGTCAGAGCCGTCGCGCCCAGGCCCGCCCCAAACCCGCCGCGAGCGATAGCCAGAGCGGCGGCCCGCAAAATGCGATTGACCCAGCGAGCGAGAAGGAAGATGAAATCCATGGGCGGGAGGAATCAGCGAACCACCAGGGACGGCACCCGGCGAAGCGCGCCGGCGTCAGGGTTTGTAGATTTGATCGAACACGCCGCCGTCGTTGAAGTGCTCCTTTTGGGCCTTTTGCCAGCCACCAAAAACTTCGTCGATTGTGAAAAGCTCCACCTTGGGAAAGGTGTTGGCAAAGCGGGCAGCAGCCTCGGGATTGCGGGGACGATAGAAGTTCTTCCCGATGATGCTCTGCCCTTCCTCGGAATAGAGGTACTCCAGATAAGCCTGAGCCACGGCGGCCGTACCGTGCTTCTTGGCCACTTTGTCGACCACGGTGACCGGAGGTTCCGCCAGGATGCTGATCGACGGCGTGACGATTTCGAACTGATCGGTGCCAAATTCCTTCAAGGCCAGGAACGCTTCGTTTTCCCAAGAAATCAGGACATCCCCGATGCCGCGCTGGGCAAAGGTGGTCATGGCTCCGCGGGCGCCGGAGTCGAGCACGGGCACGTTCTTGAACAAGGCACCGACGAATTCCCGCGCCTTGGCGGCATCATTGCCATGGCGTCGGAGCGCATAGCCCCAGGCGGCCAGGTAATTCCAACGTGCTCCGCCTGACGTCTTGGGATTCGGCGAAATGACCGACACTCCCGGGCGCACGAGATCATTCCAATCTTTGATCTGTTTGGGATTTCCCTTTCGAACCAGGAAATTGATGGTGGAGGTGTAGGGGGAACTGTTCTGCGGAAGCCGTTTCTGCCAGTCGGCGCCAAACAACCGGGCCTTCTCCGCGATCGCGTCGACGTCGTACGCGAGGGCGAGCGTCACCACGTCCGCGCCGAGACCGTCGATCACCGATCGGGCCTGTTTGCCGGAACCCCCGTGCGACTGGGCGATGTCGACCGTATCGCCGGTCTTCTTGTTCCAGTACTTGGCGAACGCTGTATTGTATTCCTGATAGAGCTCGCGCGTCGGATCGTAGGAGACATTGAGCAGTTTATAATCCTTGGCTACGGCCACGGCCGCGCTGCCGGCCAGTGCGGCCACCGCAAACCATTTGACGAGGGGAACGAAGATTTTCATGGGAGGGATGGGAGATGGAAGGGGGGTTAGAACGAAAGCTGGGCGCGGCTGAAAATGATGTTTTCGCCATTTTCCAACAGCGGATTGAGAACCGTGCCCACCGGTGCCGGGGCGGTCGTCTTCGCGCGGTCAAAATTCGAGTGCTCGAAATCCAGACTCAGCTTGATGTTCCGGTTGACGTGCCAGTTGACCCCGACGCCCCAGGAGAAAATCCCGGTGCCCGACTGATAGGGATCGGCAAAAACCGGAAAGGCGTTCTTGTCGGTTTCGAGGCTGCCAGCGCGGGCGACCAATTCCCACGCACCCCAGCCTGCCTCCCCAAGACGGAACGGCGCCCGGGGGGTGAGGACATTGAAGGAATTGTCTTCGCCAGTGAGAATGTAGGAGCCGATCACCTGCCAGCCCGTGTTGCGCACCGTGCCATGGGTGGCGGTGCCGCTGTTCCGACGAACCTCCTGCTCCGAGACGACGTACTCCCCCAAGATTCCAAAGGGGCCCCAGTAGTAGTAGCCCTGCGGAGTGATCCGCCAGTGGTCACCATCCGCGACCACATTAGGGGCGGAGGCACTCAAGCCGGAGCCGGTCCGATAGGTGAAAAAGCGCTGCTGACCAGGCGTACTGTACGGACGCAATGCCCCGGCCTGGCCGCCAAACGTGCCCGCCAAGCCGATCCCGAAACCGCGCAGCCCTGCGACCGAGCTGTTCTTAAACGGAGTACCAAAAACGCGGCCGGCAAACTCCTTCCCG
>JAYTHD010000146.1:0-11678 GCA_043732975.1 Verrucomicrobiota bacterium | reverse complement strand
GCGGATGCCCTGGGCTGAGGAATGGCGGCCCGTTGGGCCTGGGGAACACGGGCTCATCTTCGATGGGTCGCGGCGAGTCGGTTGACCCCTCCAAACGCGCGGAGTTTTCAGTAACGATGAAAGCCGCACTCCACGTCTCCTGGCGGACCGCGGGTCTGTGAGTCACCGGCGACTCGCAGAGTGGCGGTCCGATCGGAGTGCGGCTCGCCGAGCCGCAGCAGCCCGGCGGCGATGCCGGATGGCTCGTGGAAACACTTGCCCCACCGATTTTATGGGCGAAGGCCAGCAAGTAAGGTGGTGCGAGTCTCTGACGAGCAAGTCCGAAGGTAACCTCGCAGTCAACGGGTCAACTTCGTTTTTGTGTTAAGCCTGGATTACTCTCCACCGCGAGGTCTCTATATCTTACACTCCAACGGCTCTCTAACTTCTGGGTGCCGGGGAACAGTCTCAACGACGCCGGTGCGTGGATTGATCCAAAGTGAATGAGCTGCGCCCTCCCGCTTCAAAGCGCATCCTGCATGCGGGATGACTGCGCTCCAGATCGCGTCGCTTCACCCCAAAGTGTCGACGGTTTGTATCGCCCCCGAGGACAGGCCGCGGTGCCTGTCTTCGATCCGGTCCTCCAGAATGAGCCGGATCCCGTCGCGTAAGCTTAATGTTGCTTCCTCGACCATCTCGCCCTGGCCGTTGGCGCCCGGCATGCCCAGAATCCGCCCTCGGGTCCAGCCTCGATAATCGCGCTAAACTCGAATTTCATGCTGTCGAATGTTACTTCCCGGGATGCAGATCACAGAACTCTTCGTCCGGGCGGACGGGGGAAGTGGGCCGGAATTTGTGCCGGGGGGGATGGTGAAGTCGATCGAGGGCGCCTCCGGTCGTCGGCGGCTGCAGGTCGAGGGAATCTTCAATCTTCGGGGGCTTCAAATGGGCCTTGCTCCACCGGGGTCGACGGGGCATTTTTCTCCTAATATCGCCAAATCATTCCGGCGATTCAGTGTTTTTCACGGATCATTGAAGCCAATTCCTTTCAATCCATGCGCCTCGCCTTCCTTACCTCCGCCGTCCCGCTCGCGTGGGTCCTCGCCCTCTCCACCGTCGCCGCCGGAGATCTTTGGGTGAGCAATTTTGACAAGGCGAAACAGACGGCTGCCAAGGAGGGCAAGGACCTCCTCATGGATTTCACCGGCTCGGACTGGTGCGGTTGGTGCATCAAGCTGCACAAGGAGGTCTTCGACCTCGAGGCCTTTAAGAACTCCGTGCCGAAGAAGTTTGTGCTCGTGGAACTCGATTATCCGCGCGACAAGAGCAGGCTGACCGAGGAGACGCAGAAGCAGAATGCCGCGTTGCTGCAGCAGTTTGCGGTGCAGGGATACCCGACCATTCTCCTCGCGGATGCCCAGGGCCGCCCCTACGCACAGACCGGCTATCAGGCCGGTGGTGCCGAGGCGTACGTCAAGCACCTCGACGAATTACAGCAGGTTCGGGTGAAGCGCGATGCCGCGTGGAAGAAGGCGGAAAGCGGATCCGGCGCCGGCAGGGCGAAGCTGCTGGCCGAGGGCTTGCAGGCGATGGATCCCGATGTGGCGGCGGCCCATTACAAGGCCGTGATTGACGAGATCACGAAGCTCGATCCGGCGGACACCACGGGTTTTGGCGCCACCATCACCTTCAAGGCCGATCTCGCGGCCATGAAGACCCAACTGCAGTCGGTCGGTCGGCCGGAGGGCGTCAAGGCGCGGAAGCTCATCGATGACTTCATCACGGCGCATCCCAAGATCACCGCGCTCCAGAAGCAGGAGAGCTTGCTGGAATTGCTCAATGTCTATCATCCGCCGGACGACAACGAAACCGTCTTGAAACTGATGGAAGAGGTCAAGGGACTGGACCCGGCTTCGCCCTTGGGGGAACGTGCGGGCAACATTCGCGAATCGGTTAAGAAAATGATCGCCGAGGCCGCCGGGAAAGTTCCGCAGAAGAAGGATAAATAGGATCGGCGACCGCTGATTTAATTTTTTGGAGCGGGAATTGCGGATGGCGCTTATGGCCGCGGACGATCAGCAGTGGGTGGGTCAACCGGCAGCCGGCACCGCCCCATGACGGGAGGAAAACGTCCGGGCCGTGAAGGGGGGCGACGGACGTTTGTTTTTGAGGGACCGCCGGGCGGCCAGCGGGCGGTTACTTTGCCGGGGCGAGGTTTGTGGCCAACACGGTGCGGGCGTTGGTCGGAGCATTCGCCAGAACCGATGCGGCCAGCGATCCGGGGGCCGGGGTGGACGCCGCCACGGCGTTGATCTGCGAGCCGAGGCCGCGATCCTTGGTGCGATTGTCGTGCGCGGTCAGCACCGAGATCAGCAGGCACAGGAAAAGAAAAATCCCCGCCGTCCATTTGGTGATGTTGGTCAGCGCGGTGCCGGAGCCGGCGCCGAAAATGGCCGCCGTTTGTTCCGCACCGAAGGCGGCGGCCAGCCCGGCTTCCTTCTTGGGCAGTTGCAGCAGGATCAGAAGACCCAGAAACAGCGCGTCAACAAACAGAAAAAGCGAGAGCAGGGAGGAGAGAGTACTCATGAGCGATTCGTGGAGAAATGGAGTCGGTAAAAAGCTGGGAGGAAATCTTCAGATCGAATTCCGGATGATGTCGACAAAGCTCTTGGCTTCCAGCGACGCGCCGCCGACGAGGGCACCGTCAATGTCGGGCTGGCTCAGCAGTTCCCGGGCATTGCTGCCCTTGACGCTGCCGCCGTATTGGATGCGGACGCGCCGGGCCACCGCTTCCCCGTGCATCGAGTTCAGGACCTTGCGGATGAAGGCGTGGGCTTCCTGTGCCTGTGCGCTGGTGGCGGTCTTGCCGGTGCCGATCGCCCAGACGGGTTCGTAGGCCACAATCGTGGTCTCCACCTGTTCGGGGGTCAGTCCGGCCAGCGATCCGGTCACCTGGGTTTCGACCACCCGTTCCATGATTCCCGCTTCGCGCTCCACGAGTGTCTCACCGACACAGACGATCGGAATCAGGTTGTTGGCGTGGGCGTTGACGGCCTTCTTGGCGACCAAGGCGTCGCTTTCCTTCTGGAACTGGCGGCGTTCGCTGTGGCCAAGGATCACATAGCGCACGGACAGATCGCGCAGCATGCCGGGCGCAATCTCGCCGGTGAAGGCGCCATAGCCGCCGTCGCTCATGTTTTGCGCGCCCAACCGAAGATTCGATTCGACGATCAGCTTCGAAACCTCGGCCAGGGCGGTGAAGGCCGGGCACACGACCACGTCCACTTCCTTGATGGCGTGGAGTTCACGGATGACTTCGGTCACCAAGGCAACCGCCTCCGCGTTGGTCTTGTTGCTCTTCCAGTTGCCAGCGATAATCAGGCGGCGTGACTTTTCCATTTAGATTCCCTTTAAAACCGGAGCGGGACGCTAGGGGGCGGGCCGGAGAGGTCAACGAGGTTTTTAGGGGACGTCCCCCCCCGCCCCCGCACCGGTTCAGGGTTTACCCGCTTCCTTGGCCCAAGTGTCCTTCATGGTGATGGTTCGGTTGTAGATCAGATGTCCGGGCCGGTTGTCCACCGGATCCGGCCAGAAGTAGCCGAGTCGCTCGAACTGATAGCGGGTGTCCGGCGCCGGATGCGCCAGGGAGGCTTCCAACTTCGCCCGGACCACCTTCAGGGAGTTCGGGTTGAGGGTGGCACGGAAGTCGCGGCCGTCCTTCTCCGGTTCGGCCTCGGTGAACAGTCGGTCGTACAGACGCACATGGGCTTCAACGGCTTGATCCGCGCTGACCCAATGGATCGTGCCCTTGACCTTCTTGCCCGAATTCGGTTCGCCCGCCCGGGTGTCGAGCTGGGCGGTGCCGCGCAATTCCACCAACTGGCCGGCGGCGTCCTTGATCATCTCGTCGCAGCGGATGATGCAGGCGTATTTCAGCCGCACCTCGCCGCCCGGACGCAGGCGGAAGAATTTGGCCGGAGGGTTCTCCAGAAAATCGTCCTGCTCGATGTAAACCTCGCGGGTGAAGGCCAGCTTGCGCGTTCCCGCGGCGGGATCCTCGGGATTGTTGACGGCGTCGACTTCGATCACCTCGCCGGGTGCCAGGTTGGTCAGCACCAGCTTCAGGGGCTGCAGCACGGCCAGGCGCCGCAGAGCGATCCGGTTCAGGTCCTCGCGGATGGCCGCTTCCAGCACGATCAGATCCGTGATGGCGTTGAACTTGGTCACGCCGATCGGGTAGGCGAAATTCCGCAAGCCCGCCGCGGTCACGCCGCGCCGGCGCATGGCCGCCAGGGTGGGCATGCGGGGGTCGTTCCAGCCGGAAACCACGCCCTCGTTCACCAGCGCCATCAGCTTGCGCTTGCTCAGGACGGTATAGCCGAGATTGAGCCGGGCGAATTCGTACTGGTGCGGCAGCGGCCGGGGGAGTCCCAGACGTTGGAGCAGCCAGTCGTACAGCGGCCGGTGAACTTCAAATTCCAGCGTGCAGATGGAATGGGTGATGCCCTCAATGTAATCGCTCAGACCATGGGCGAAATCGTACATCGGATAGATGGGCCAGCCGGCGCCCGCATGGTGATGGGCGATGTGGCGGATGCGATACAGCAGCGGATCGCGCAGCCAGACGTTGGGGGAGGTGACGTCGATCTTCGCCCGCAGGGTCCGTGCCCCATCGGGAAATTCCCCCGCCCGCATCCGTTGGAAGAGGTCCAGATTCTCAGGGACGCCGCGATCCCGGAACGGACTGGACATTCCCGGGCGGTCCGGTGCGCCGCGATAGCGGTCCGTGTCCTCGGGCGACAAATCGCAGACATACGCATCACCCTGGCGGATCAATTTCAGCGCAAGCTGGTACAAGGCTTCAAAGTAATCCGACGCGAAATACGGCTCGGCCTTGGAGGAAAGCGTCGCTGTCCCGACCACGCCCGGTTGATGAAAATCCAGGGCACCACCGGCACCGGCTTCACCGGCGGGTTTGCTGCCGTACGGCTTGAAGCCCAGGCAATGATCCGCCCAGCCCGCGATCAGCCAGCGGACGTCCGAGATGATCGAATCGACGAATTCCACATCCTCCTTGACCGGGTTGGTGTCATCCAGGCGCAGATGACAGATCCCGCCGGTCTCGCGGGCGATGCCGAAATTCAGACAGATGGACTTGGCGTGGCCCAGGTGGAGATAGCCATTGGGTTCGGGCGGGAAGCGCGTCACGATTTGTGGGTACCGCTGCTCCGTGAGGTGTTGGGCGACGATGTCCCGGATGAAATCGCGGGGCACGGCGGCAGCCGCGGGGGCATTTTCGGCTCCGAATGGAGAGGACGGCGGATTCAACATGATGCGCTAAAGGCGGGAATCAGTAACCGGGCAAGCAATCGAGGGAAAGGGGCGAACGAAACGAATTCACGATCGACCTAGCCGAGCCGCAGACCTTTATCTGCAATGTCCCGTCGGAACTGCGCGCCTTCGAAGTGGATCAGGTCGACCGCCGCATAGGCGCGGTCCCGGGCGGTGCGCAGGTCGGCAGCCCACGCAGTCACTCCCAGCACCCGCCCTCCCGCCGTGACCACGCGGGCATCCTTCCAGGTCGTGCCGGCGTGGAACACCTTCGTATCCGGGAGAGCATTGGCGGCTTCCAGCCCCGTGATCGGCAATCCCTTCCGATACTCTCCCGGATACCCGCCGCTCGCCATCACCACGCAGACACTGGCCTGCGGCGACCAGCGGATTTCCAGCGTGTCCAGGGTGCCGTCGACGCTGGCGTTCAGCATTTCCACCAGATCCGTCTCCAGACGCGTGAGGTACACCTGCGTCTCCGGGTCGCCAAAACGGGCGTTGAACTCAATCACCTTCGGCCCCGCCGGCGTGAGCATCACTCCGGGATACAGGAGTCCCCGGAAATCGATGCCCTCGGCCGCACAGCCATGGAGCCAGGGATCGAGGATCGCCCGGCCGATCGATGCCAGTTCCGACTCCGTCAGAAACGGCGCGGGCGAGTACGTGCCCATGCCGCCCGTGTTGAGACCCTGGTCGCCATCCCGCGCGCGCTTGTGGTCCTGGGCGGTGGGAAAAAGCCGGGCCACCCGACCATCACAAAGGGCGTGGAGCGAAATCTCGGTTCCGGTCAGCAATTCCTGAATGACCACCCGTGCCCCGGCCGGGCCGAAGGTCTGTTGGACGAGGATTTCGTCCACCGCCCGCTCGGCCTCCGCGACGGAGTGGGTGAGCAGGACGCCCTTGCCCAGCGCCAGTCCATCGGCCTTCACGGCACAGCGTCCGCCCAATTCTGCACAATAGCGTTTGGCGGCGGCGGGATCGGTGAAGGCCGACGAGCGCATGGTGGGGACGCCGTGGCGCACCATGAAGTCCTGCGAGAACGCCTTGCTCGATTCAAACTGCGCCGCCCGGCGATTCGGCCCCCAGATTCGCAGTCCGTGTTGCTGAAACAGATCCACCACGCCGGCGGCCAGCGGATTGTCCGGACCCACGACCGTGAGATCCACCCGCTGTTGCGCGGCAAAATCCGCCAGGCGGGCCAGATCGTCCGCGCCGATGTCCAGGTTTTCCACGGTCGATCCCGAAGCGCTCAGGGTTTCGCCAGCGATGCCGGCGTTTCCCGGCGCGCACCAAAGGCGGGAGACATGGGGCGATTGCGCCAGCTTCCACACCAAGGCGTGCTCGCGGCCACCCGATCCCAATACCAGCAATTTCATCCGGCCGACATTCGGGGGACACGACGCCGGTTCAAATGAACGTGCGCCGATTGAACCTCACCGCGTCGGCGTACTTCACCCCCGTTCCTCCAAAAATATCCAACGCACTGCCGATGGTCAGATCCACCCGACCGCCGCTGAGACGGGCGACCGTCTCCAGATCGTCCAGGGACCGCGCGCCGCCAGCATACGTGGCGGGCAGGGGACACCAGGTGGCCAACTGGGTCACCAATTCCCTGTCAATGCCGCGGCACAAGCCCTCAACGTCCACCGCATGCACGAGGAATTCTGCGCAATGTTTCGACAATTCGGCAAACGTGGCCGCCGAGAGAGCGTGTTCGGTGAATTTCTGCCAGCGATCCGTCACCACGAAATACGCATCGCCCCGTCGGCGGCAGGAGAGATCGAGGACGAGTCGATCGCGACCGATCCGGCGCACCAGTTCTTCCAGGCGCGTCCAATCGAGCCGGCCCTCGCGAAAAACCCATGAAGTCACGATGACGTGGGAGGCCCCGGCGGCGAGCCAGACTTCGGCGTTGGTGGCGTCGACACCCCCGCCGTATTGCAGACCGCCAGGCCAGGCACCGAGAGCGGAGCGGGCTGCGGACTCATTGCCCGGACCGAGGGCGATGACGTGTCCACCGCCCAGTTGATCGCGTCGATACAATTCGGCGAACCACGCCGGTGGTTGGGCGGCGACGAAATTCGTGCGCGTGCCATCGCCGCTCTCGGTGAGCGTGCCACCCACGATCTGAACCACCTGACCCCCGCGGAGATCAATGCACGGACGAAACATCGCGGGAAGAATGAGGGATCCCGGGCCCCGCGCCAACAGGTGAGTGTTTTTTCAACTCCGACGGGCAAAAATCAGGCGGGACGGCCCGGTCTGGCCGGCGGGCCGGCGGCGGCGGCTCCTACCGTTTGTTGTGTTCGGTGACGAAATTGTAGAATTTCATCGCGGTGGACAAAACCTCATCCACCGAGGGCAGCACGGGCAGGGGCGCGGCCGGGACCGTTCCGTCCCGCTGATGTTGCCGTTCCAGTTCCTGCACCCGCGCCCGGTAGTGGAATTGCAACCAATCCGTGGCCAGAGCCAGCATTTCCGTTCGGATTTCATAGCCATTGCGGCTGCCCCGGACCTCCGGGCGCGGCGTCGGGTAGTAGCGCGGCGGAGTCGAGACATTAGCCGTATTAGCCGTATTAGCCGTCATAGGTTCATCGGGATGGGAGGGCGGTACGACGCGCTGCCGGTTCAAAGGCGGCAGGGTTTCATACAACGGGCTGAAGGGCGGCAGGGGAGGCGCGTTATTCATACGGGGAGGATGGAGGCTCGGTGGGGCGCCGCGGGGTTGAAGGCGGACGAGGTCATGCGGTCGGCAAATTGTCTCGGGGTCACACCGCAGATCCGCTTGAATTGTGCGGTGAAATGACTTTGATCGCAAAACCCCACGCGCAGGGCCACGTCGGCGATGGTTTCCGCTCCGGAGAGCAGCAATTCCTTGGCCCGCTGGATCCGTTGCCGGAGCACAAACTGATAGGGTGAAACGCCGGTCGAATGCTTGAAGACCCGGGAAAAATGGAAAGGGCTCAACGACACCGCGGTCGCCATCTCGGTGAGGGAGAGGTCGCGCCCGAGGTTGGCATGGATGTATTCGATGGCCCGCCGCACCTCGCGCCGCGAACGCAAGGCCGCGCCGCTGGCGGGCGCCACCCGCCGGTCGCTGAACCGGTCGGCCAGATGCACCGCCAGGGCCGCCCCGAGAGTCTCGGCGTAGATCCGCCCGGCGGGCGCGCCGTTGATGACCTCGTCCAGCAAGGTTTGGCAAATGGCGGAAATCAGCGGGTCATTGGCCCCCAGACTCAGCGAAAGCTCCGCGCCCACTCCGGCGGACCCCAAACAGTGCAGCTGCAAAAAACGCGGATCGAGCGCCACGGCCACGAATTCCCCGCCATCGCCGGACCGACTGGCATGGGGCAGGTGGGCGGGGACCACTGAAACCTGGCCGGGAAACAGCGTGAGAAACGAACTCTTCCCGCCCGCCCGCCATTCGATCGACATGCTTCCCTGAAGTTGCAGGACCACCGCATGTTTCAGCAGCGCAATCTCGCCGGTCTCAAAGGCCGACACCTGGAAATGCTCGACATGGATGCCCTCCCAGCCAAAGCAGTCACTGGAGGCACGCAGGGGCGCTTCCGCCAGCGCCGGCCGCAGTTGCCGGGTTTGCAGGTCGAGGGAAAGTTGTCGAGCGCAAGAAACCATGATCTCAAGGGGAGTGACCATTCGCCCGCACCCGCGGTTTCAGCCAAATTCCCCAAATCGTCCGAGCCGGCCGCTCGGGAGAAGAATCCGGCATGTTTGTGATAAGTGTGGCAAGATTCCGATGGTGCGGACCGGGCGCCGGCAACGCCCGAGGGTCGGGCCGCCAGTGGGCAACCTTCCCCGGAAAACTGTCTCAGTCACCTCGACCCAACGGCCATGCCGTGCTGGCGCAGTGGGAGCGCCGGCGCCGAGGCAGGCGCGAGCGATAAGAAGGCGCAACGCAGTCCGGCGGTGGACCGGCGGGACGACTTGCCGGATTGGGGACATCCGTGGAGTTGGGGGCTTTTAAGCCGGCTGAAAGCACAGCGCACCGAAAACGACCGACGCTCCCCGCGCGGAGTCAGGGATCAGCGTCGGTCAGCGGGACCAGGCTCTCGTGATCCCTCCGGGGCCGGGTGGATTCCTTCGCACCCGCGCCCGCACCCACGAGCGCGGACAACAGCCCGCGTGCCTTCGCGAGGGTTTCCTCGTATTCGGCCTCCGGCAGGGAGTCGGCGACGATGCCCGCTCCGACGTGAAACCACGCCGTGGCATCGCGCACCACGGCGGTCCGGATGGTGATGCTCAGCTGGCTCTCCCGATTGAATCCGAGATAGCCATGGCAGCCGCAGTAGGGGCCCCGTGCCACCGGCTCCAGTTCATCGATGATCTCCAGGGCGCGAATCTTGGGGGCTCCGGAAATGCTGCCGCCGGGAAAACAGGCGGCCAGGGCGTCGAGATGAGAAACGCCGGGGCGAAGGCGTCCCTGCACGGTGGAGACCAAATGCTGGACCTGGGGGAATTGTTCCAATCGAAATAACTCGGGAACCTGCACGCTGCCGTATTCGCACACCCGACCCAGATCGTTGCGCAGAAGATCGGTGATCATCACCAATTCGCTGCGTTCCTTTTCGCTCGACTGCAATTCCTGCCGCCAAAGTTCATCCTGGACAGGATCGGCATGCCGCGGCCGCGTGCCTTTGATGGGCCGCGTGAGGATGCTCCGGTCACTCAGCCGGAGAAACAGCTCCGGCGACGACGAAACCAGCGCGAAGCTGCCGGCGTCGTAATGGGCGCTGAAGGGCGCCGGCGAGGCGGCCGCGAGACGCCGGAAAAACTCCCAAGCGCCACCGGCGCACGGAGCCGTGAGTCGTTGCGCCAGGTTCACCTGATAGATATCGCCCGCCCGAATGTAGGCTTGGGCTTGGTGAACGGCGTCCAGAAACTGCTCCCGCGACATCGACGAGCGGACGACGGCCCCGGGGTCGATCCGTGAAATCGACGGCGTCGAGGTCGCGTGGGAGATGCGCCTGGAGGTGAGGCGTCGACGCCACCATTGGATCTGCCGTTCCTGAGCGGACGTGGTCCGGTCGCCGCGGGCATCCAGGCCGGTGGCCACGATCCACGTTTCGCGGGTCGCATGATCGAAGACGATCAGGCTGGAATAAAAGCCGACGTGGCAGTCCGGCAGTTCGAGGTCGTTGGTGGCCCGGCGCGTCAAGCGCGGTTCGGTGAACTGTTTGAGTTCGAAGCCCCAATAGCCAAAGACGCCGCCGAGCGGGAACGCGTGGGGGGTTTCTTCGAGCAGTTCGAAGGGCGCCGTCAATTCACGCAGGAGTTCCCAGGGATTACCGTACAGATTCTGCACCGGCTCACCGGACCGGACCGCCTGGCAACGCGTCCCGAAACTGCAAAACGTCAACACCGGCCGCACCGCGACGAAGGAATAGCGGGCGCTGTGAACATCGAACTGTCCCGTCCGCAGCAGCACCAATCCCGGTACATTGCGCAGACCTTCCGCCAGGCTTTCCGGCGTGTGCTCCGTGACGGCGGCTTCGACCCGAACACGCATTCTTCAGGCCTTTTGACCACGGGCCGGGGCGGCATTGGCCGTGCTTGTGAGGGCGGGTAAGGGGAGCGGTTTGCTCATCGACGCACAGAGTATCGTCGCCGTCCGCAGAGAGCAAACCGGAGGCGCCGGGGAAGGGCTGGCTCGAGAGACTCTCGCCCCCACCGGTTTGTAGCCGGAGGCCAGGACGAAAGGTGGAGCGAGTCTCTGACGAGCCCAGCGGTGACGAAGTCACGCTCCCAGCGCGGCTGGCTCGAGAGACTCTCGCCCCCACCGTTTTTTGTGGCCGGAGGCCAGGACGAAAGGTGGAGCGAGTCTCTGACGAGCCAAGCGGTGACTCCTCCGACTCCGTCCCCGCGCTCCAGGACCCCCGTCAATCTCCGCTGGGAAACGTCCCGTTGCGGGGTATTCTTCCGGCCTCATGAACGTGCGAAGATGGAATCTCGTGGCCGCGTTGGTGGTGGGATTGGCGGCGACCGGTTGCCGTTCGTTTCATCACGAATGGCGGGAGGCCCGGAAGGTCGCCCCGAGCCCGAACGACATCACGGGTGCCTGGGAGGGGACGTGGCAGAATCGCAACAACACGCATCGCGACCGGATGCGGGCCATCTTGACCCGCACCGGGCCGGACACCTATCGGGCCAGCTATTATGCCTGGTACAAGCGGGTGCTGACCTTCAGCTATACGACCGATTTGCGGGTCAGCCGGCGGGACGGCGAGACGGTGTATTTCCAGGGGGAAAAGGACCTCGGCAAACTCGCGGGGGGCGTTTACCGCTATGACGGCCACGCCACGCCAGGAGACTACTTTTCGGAATACGACAGCCAACACGACATCGGCACC
>JAYTHD010000145.1:0-6095 GCA_043732975.1 Verrucomicrobiota bacterium | reverse complement strand
AGTTGGAGATTTTCTTCGACCGCGAGGCCATCGTTGAAGGGCAGGATTGGCGACGGCGCCTCGGCGAAGGGTTGCGCCAATCACGCCTCTTCCTCGCCTTCCTCACACCGAACTACATCACCTCCGCCAATTGCCTCTGGGAATGGGAGGAGTATCTCCGGCGCGAACACTCCGCGGCCCGCGGGGATGATGGCCTGACGCCCATCTACTTCGTTGCACCGGCCGATCTGGCGCCGGGCAACGTCCAGCGGAGCCATGAGCACTTCATCGGCCGTCACCGCGAATTGAGCCAGCTCCACACTCTCATGACCCAAGGCGGTCCCCAGAGTGGCGGGCGGGGCATGGGACGACGCGGGATGATCGCGGCAACCTTCGCCCCCGGTGGACTGGGGAAGACAGCGCTCGCCCGGCAGTACGCCCATGCCTATGCCGAGTTCTACGCCGCCGGCGGGACGTGGGAGGTTTCTTGCGAAGGGGCCTCGGAGTTGGGCGCGGTCCTGTTGCGTCTCGCCGATAACGCGTCCTTTCAGGGCCTCGGCCGGGAGTCCGGGTATGTACTTTTTGCCAACGAACCGCCGCCACCTCCTGTTTTCAAACCCAACGTAGCCTTGGTTGACCATGAATCCCCCGCCCGTTGTTTCCCGACCGGCTCCCACCGCAGTGCCGCCGGATCGCCCGGAGGATTGTGCGGGCGAGGGACTTCCCCGACCGCAACTGATCGTCCGTATCGGCGGCCTCGGGAATCGTTACTTCGGTCGCGACAACGGGATTGACGAAGATCCCGCCGCGCTGCATCAGGCCGCCCAGGCGGCCTGCGATCAGGTCTTCGATGCCGTGGAACAAATATTGTCCGACATCCTGGAGGAGGATCGCGGCAGGATCTTTCCCCACCCCGATGCCTTTGCCCATGGTTGGAATGCGCAGGCGGCCCGCTTCCTCGGCGGGCTCTTCGGAAGCAGGAATCGTTGGAATCACTCCGATCGCGCCGGGACGTCCGCCGCAGTGTTTGACCGGACGAAACCACCGCGGATCACCGTCCTGACGGGCGATGCGTCCGGCGGCGATCGCACATCCTTCGGGATCTGGCCGTCGAACGACAGGGGCGGCAACCACTGCGAGTGGAGTACGATCCGCAGTGGATTGTCACCCAGGATCCCGCCGCGGTCGTGGATGGATTGGGTGTGGGGTCCATGCCGGCGAAGCTCCCGGAGCCCGCAATCACGTTGGATGCACGCCAACGTCCGGTGTCTCCCCCGCAGCCGCGCGCCGAGGCGGCGGCCCGGGCGGTCATTGCGCGGCACCGGACGGTGGCTGAACGTTTTTAAGGAGCCGGAACCGATCGCCTTCCCCGGGAAGCGCGGGACAAAAAAAGATTACGCGGCGTGCTATCAACAGGTGCGGGAGCGGGCCGCCGGCCAGGGACTGAGCGGTGTCCATGGAGACGCGCATCGCGGGGGAATCATCGCGTCCTACCTCCTGGCGGCGGTCGCCGTGCTGTTGGCTGTGCTCGGCGCCATCTTCCACTCCTCCGAGTTGCCCGCGGGATTTGTCATCGTCACCGCTGCGGTCGAAGTCGCTGTCATCGTCGCCATGTTTGCCTTGTCGAGTTGGATTCGGGAGCAGCAGGGATATCACCGGCGGAATCGGATCAAACAGGAAAAACTCCACCACGATATTGAAAGATTCACCACCGTCCTGTTTGTCATTGTCTTTGGATTTGCGTTGGAGCACCTGGTGGAGGCGGTCTTTCATCGCCACGGCATTCCTCTGGCGTTCCCACTATTGGTCTGCGTGGGCGGCCCGGCCCTGATTGCCGCCCTGCATGGGTTTTCGTTTCAAATTGAAGTCGAGCGCCTGCGCCAGCGCTCGAGCAGCATGGAAAAACTTCTGCAAGAACGGATCGACATCCTGGAATCACTCGACCTGTCGGAGCCCGGCAATGCCTCGGCGGCATGGGGGCTGAGCCGCGAGGCATTGAATGTGGCGGCCCTGATGATCGACGAGGCGGCGAATTGGTCGATGTTGTATAAGCCGGGCATTCGCACGGGCTGAAGGCAAATCACCGGTCCCCTGGCAACCGCGGAAAGGCCAGCCGCATAGAGAATCCTCTGAGCAAACATTGAACCGCGGATGGCGCAGATGACGCGGATGGAGCAGAGGTTCTCAGGAGAGGTTCTTTTATCCGCGCCATCCGCGTGATCCGCGGTTCAACTTTCTTCAGATCCGCGGTGGCGGGCGACTCACCCCTGCATCTGCTGGAAGCGATCGGGTTGACGGGCTTTGCTCACCGCGGTGTCGTAGCTGATGGCGGCTTTCGCGTAGAGGTCCATCAGGCTGTTATCCATCAGAACCATGCCGTCGCGTTGGCTCGTTTGCATGACATTGAACAGGTGATGCAGTTCGTTGTTCCGCACAATGGTCCGGATCGCGTGGTTCGAGACGAGGAGTTCATACGCCAGGACGCGGCGGAGGCGATCGGTGCTCGGGAGCAGTTCCTGGGCGATGATGCCCTGGAGTGTATTGGCGAGCTGGAGGATCACCTGCCGCTGAGCGCTGCCTTCAAAGACGCCGATGATCCGCTCCAACGCATTCAAGACACCCGGCGAATGCATCGTGGCCAGCACCAGGTGTCCGGTCTCGGCCGCGGTCAACGCCGTGGCAATGGCTTCGTGATCGCGGATCTCGCCGATGACCATCACGTCCGGGTCCTGGCGCAGGGCGTGGATCAGGGCGCGATTGAAGGAGCGGACATCGGTGAGCACCTCCTGCTGGACCACGATCGCCTTGCGATTCTCGTGCACGAACTCGATGGGGTCCTCGATCGTCAGGATCTTGCAACGGCGCTCGGAGTTGATGACGTCGATGAGGAAATTCAGCGTCGTCGTTTTTCCAGCGCCAGTGGGACCGGTGATGAGGATGAGTCCGTTGGGTCGACGGGCGAGCTCGACCAGGCCGGTGGGCAGGCCCAGTTCGTCGCGGGTCATGATCGAGGCGCCGGTGAAGCGGAAGCTCAGTTCAATGATTCCGGCCCGACGATAGAACGTGGAGCGGATCCGTCCGACCACGTGATGCTTGATGGAGATGCACAGCTCCCAGTCGTCATCGAGCTTCTGCTTTTGTGCGGGCGAGAGCAGGCTCAGCGCCATGGCATTGATTTCCTCGCCGGTGAAGGCGTCTTCATCGGCCAGGATGATTTCCCCGGTCACGCGGAAAGCGGCGGGGACGCCGGCGATCAGGTGGAGATCGGACGCGGCCAATTCGGCGGCGCCGGAAAAGAGCCGGTCAAGCTGGGGATGCATCACAGGTGCTGCCACAAGGGGACGATGGAGGGAACGATCCAACGGCGAGGCGTGAAAGCAAGATTAGACGTCAGAATTTTCGGCGTGTCGGGACGGAGGCGTGGGAAAAATCATTTCCACAGACATCGACGAGCTGGCGATTGGATGGGACTGGCAATGGGGATTGGGTAGGGGTGCGGTTAATCCCGCATCCCTACCCAATCCCAATGGAGCTGAGTGGCCGCGAATTCCATGTTTCCTCCGATTTTCCCGTGACATTTTGCGCTGGTTCTGGTCTGGTCGGCCATACCCGCATGAGTCGTTTTGGTCATCTTGAATTGGAATCACCGCGCACAACAGCGACGTCGCCGCGCCATTTTGTGCCCGACGCGAGCCAGGCGCAGTGCGTGATGGAGGCCCAGGCGGCGTTTGAACGGGCGGAGTTCGAGTCCGCGCTCCGCTGGTTTTCCCGGAGTCTGGAGCACGGCTCCGATCACGTGCCGGCCTGGGCGGGGCAGGTGCGGGCGTTGTTGGAGTTGGGGCGACCCGGGGAAGCCAAGGTGTGGGCGGACAAGGCGCTGGAACGATTCGCGGATCAGCCGGACTTGCTGGCATTGAAGGCGATGGCGCTGGGCCGATTGAGGGATCCGGCGGCCCTGGCGTTCTCCGATGCCGCCGTGGCGTGTCCGGGGGAAACACCGACGGTCTGGCTGGCCCGGGCGGATGTGCTGCTGTCGTTGGGGGAGAAGACGGCCGAAGCGTGCTTCAGTCGGGCCCTGCAGTTGGCGCCCCAGGATGCGACCCTGCGCTGGCTGGTCGGCCGGGTCCGGGCCTTCTGGGGACAATTCGCGGCGGCGCTGAAGTCGATTCAGGACGCCCTGGCGCTGGCTCCGGACCGTTTCGCCTTGTGGGTGGAAGCCGGCATCTGTCAGGCGGAGTTGGGGCTGACCGATCCCGCCGCCCGTTCGTTTCAGCAGGCGTTGGCCCTGCAACCGGGATGTCGCGCCGCGCAGGACGGACTCAATTCCCTGGGCATGGCTTCGATGGGGCAGAAGCTCCGCGGTTGGTGGCGTCGGTTGGGTGCCGGGTCCCGCTGAGGGTCGGCGAGGCGCAACGAGGTCCGGGGAGACGGGTTGCGATCAGGCTCACCGGGTGCTGAATAACCTGAGCGAAACTTGCGGGTGGCGATTTTGCTTGGCTTACTTCGCGGGTGGAGTGCGGAGGGGTGGCTGAGCGGTTGAAGGCACCTGACTCGAAATCAGGCGTACTCGCAAGGGTACCGGGGGTTCAAATCCCTCCCCCTCCGCCAAATCCCCGCACCGGGTGGCCGGTTCCGACTCCCCGCTTCCAAATCTTGAAAGTTTCAGGGAAGCGCTGTGAGCAAGGCGTCCTGCTGATCGCACTTCTTCCGCGACCATCGGAGACTACCGGAGGAGTTATGAGATCAGGGCAACCGACGATCGCGACGGCTTTCACTGGCGGCGGCCCCGTTGATCACGAACGAGGCGGTTTTGGTGTCATCTTCAATGGCCAGGGCGCGCATAATTTGCCGAAGCAGCGCTCGGTGTCCACGTTCGCCGTTCGCATGCCTTTCCTCGACCGCGCCGGCACGGTTGCCCAGGCGGACTTCAACCGCTGGTTGGTGCCGCCCGCCGCCATTGCGGTGCATATGTGCATTGGGCAGGTCTATGGCTTCAGCGTCTTCAAGAAGCCGCTGGCCAGGGCGCTGGGCATCGCCGCTCCGATGGCGGGGGATTGGAGTGAGGCGGATGTGGGGGTTGCCTACTCCATCGCCCTGGCGCTGCTCGGCTTGTCCGCCGCGGTTTTCGGGAAGTGGGTCGAGCGCAGCGGTCCGCGAAAGACCATGCTGGCGAGCCTGGTTTGCTTTTGTTCCGGGCTGGTGCTCACCGCGTTGGCAGTCCGTTGGCATTGGCTTTGGCTCTTGTACGCCGGGTACGGGTTGGTGGGCGGCATGGGGTTGGGCTTGGGGTACATCGCCCCGGTGTCCACCCTGATGAAGTGGTTTCCCGATCGTCCCGGCATGGCGGCCGGCATGGCCATCATGGGGTTCGGAGGCGGCGCGTTGATCGGCGGGCCATTGGCGGAGGAGTTGATGAAGCTCTTTGCCTCACCGGTTTCCGTCGGTGCGCAGGAAGCTCTGATGGTGATGGCGGGGCTGTACGCGATCTCGATGGCGTTTGGTGCCCTCATCGTGCGGGTGCCCCCCGCCAACTGGAATCCACACGGCTGGGTGCCCGAGCAAAAGGAGCGGCCCATTCGGACGCCGGCGAGCGTGTCGGTCGACCTGGCCTGGAGGACGCCCCAGTTCTGGCTCCTCTGGGTCGTCCTCTGCATGAACGTCAGTGCCGGCATCGGCATTCTCGGGCAGGCGTCGCCCATGATTCAGGATATGTTCCAGGTGACGCCCGCTGCGGCGGCCGGCTACGTTGGGTTGCTCTCGCTTTGCAATCTCGGGGGGCGCTTCTTTTGGTCGTCCATTTCGGATCTCACCGGCCGCAAGGGAGTCTACTGCATCTATTTCCTTCTCGGTGCCGTGCTCTACCTGAGTGTCCCGTGGACGCAAGGGCAGGGCAGCGTGACCCTTTTCGTGATCGTCACGGGGTTGATTTTGACCATGTACGGCGGCGGTTTTGCGACCATTCCCGCCTATTTGCGCGACCTCTTCGGCAGTGATCAGGTGGGAGCGATTCATGGGCGATTGATCACGGCATGGAGCATGGCGGCGCTTGTGGGACCGCAATTGGTGGACCGGCTTTCCCTGGCCAACAAAAAGTCGATGCCGGCGGCCCAATCCTA
>JAYTHD010000144.1:0-12553 GCA_043732975.1 Verrucomicrobiota bacterium | reverse complement strand
GTGCCGATGTAGACCTTGCCGTCCGCCACGAGAGCCGAGGCCCAAATCTCACCACCGAGTTCATGGGTCCAAACCCGGGCCCCGGTTTTCACATCGGTGCAATGCAGGTTGCGCATCGAATCAGTCGTGAAGACCAGGCCCTCCTCCACTGCCACCGCCGGGGTCGCCATGGTGTGGCGACCCAGTTCATAGCTCCAGACCGTCGTGAGACCTTCTGAACCGGCAGCCGCCGGCGCCAGGCACTTCAACCAGGCGGCGTTCTTGCCCCAAAACCAATCGCCGCCCCCGGCCACATAAATCCGTCCGTCCAACACCACCGGCATGCCATAGATATTCGCCGGACCGGTCGCGCGATTGTTCAGATAGGGATGCGGATCGTCGGTGGGCGCGGTGGCATCAAAGGTGTATTGCCAGCGCTTTTTCAATCGCACCGGCGGAGCCTCCGCGGACACCGCGCCAGGCGCCATGGGTTCGAATCCGTAGAGAATCCCATTGCCACCCGCGAAGACAACGGTCTCGCGCCCGCCCACGAGACCCACGGCGGGCGACGACCAGGTGCAATGGAAGGTCCCCGGACCCATGCCCTCGCCGTCAACCGCCAGCAGTTGGCCGGTCTGCTTGTGCAGGACGATGAGACTCGGGGCATTGGGCCGGCGGATGACCTTGTGGGTGCTGTCCACGCCGTTGCCCGTATTCAGGTAAAGATGATCCCCGTGAATCAGCGGCGAGGTGTGGGCGCCGTCGTGGGGCCAGATGCCCACACGGGAGTCTTCTTTGAGATCGAACTTCCAGAGGATGTCGGCGTCGAGCGCACCGGTGGGCGGCGGTACCGCGGGCGCATTCGTACCCCGCGGTGCATAATAGCGGGCCTCGTCGCGGAAGGGGCCATCGTTGCCATTCAGCAGGCCTTGCGCGTCCAGACAAAGCAGGGTCCCGCGATTGTCCATCATATAGACGCGGTCGCCTTCGACGGTCGGCGGCGAAGACATCCCGGTCTTCGGCCAGTCCATATAGATATCCTCCTCCTGCTTGGGTACGGCCAGTTGCCAGAGTAGACGGCCGGTCGCTTCCTCCAGACAATACAAAACGCCGCGATCCCCCACCCGGGCGGGATCCCGGGGCTTTTCATTGGTGGTCCCTATGTAGACGCGACCGCCCGCCACCACTGGTGTGGCGTGGCCGTCGCCGCCCAATTCCGCGCGCCATTTGATGTTGTGTGCCGTGGCGGGATCAAAATCCGCCGGCAGCCCGCGCTCCGCCGAAACCATGTTGCGGGTGCGGGCCTCGCCAAACTGTGGGGAGTCCGCCGCCGGCAAGGCCAGCACGCTACTCCAGCCCAGGACCCGGCAAACTGCGGGCAGTCTCATGAGCATGATCATTTCCTTACCGCCAGGTGGGCGTCGGCATAATCCATAAAGACCGCCCAATCACCGGCGGTCATCGAGTGTTTGCCCGGACGGATATAGAATCCCAGCCTGCTTTTCACGAGCACGCCTTCGCCCGGCATTGTCCGGACATCGCACGGGCCTCCGCCCATGAGGCGGTAGACCGATTCCGCTCCCAGCAGGACTTCAAACTGTCCGGCGGGATTGGCCCAGGTGTCCTCCGTCGCATTGCTCAGCAGCACAGGCCGCGGCGCCATCAGCGCCACCAACGCGTTTTGATCGAAGGGCAGCCGCGAGGTGTCGTTGTTGAACCGCTTGTAGTTCGCATTGAACCAATGCGGGAAGGCGGTGTTGATGCGCTGGACGGATTCGCCCACGGTGCCCCGGCTGGGCGCGGTGCCGCCGCAACCGGCCTGATGCGGAATGGCCAGCGCGATGCGCTCGTCGAGGGCGGCGGCCAGCAGCACGGCTTTGCCATTCCGCGAATGACCGACCACCGCGATGCGCTTCGGATCGATCTCGCGTTGGTTTTCCAAGTAATCCACGCACCGGTGCAGACCCCACGCCCAGGCGACCAGGGTGCCGCGATTGGCCGGCACGTTCGCCTCCCCCTTGCGACCGGACAGCCAGCGGTAAACGCCGTCCGAGACGTCCCTTTGGTCCGTATCAATATCCGACGTGCAAACCGTGGCGAGGGCGTACCCGCGATCGATCATTGCCTCAATCGGCCAATCGGCAGCCTGGCTGCCGCGGCTCGCTTCGGTGGGGCGATTGTTCTGGCAGCCGGCGCAACCGGAATTGACCCAGGCGCGGCTCAATGGAATATGCGCATCCCCGTGCACGGCGTGATTTCCGCAAAAATTGAGGGCCAGGAAAATAGGGGCCGGACCGTTGGCGTTATTGGGTGTCACCACCATGAGGTCAACATCCGGCGAGCCCGGACCGAAGGACAGCGTGACCGTCCGCATCGTGGCCTTGCCGCCCAGGAATTCAAAGTACTCGCCCGTCAGCCGCGCCGAATGCTGGGAAGGCTTCGACGGCAGCGTGCCGTACATGTAATGCTGGAAGAGCGCCTTGAGTTCGGGACGCCGTTGGGTCGCCCATTCGTGGGAGGTCAGAACCCGCTGGCCATTCAGGCGAACAAGCGGATCGGGCAGTCCGGGCTGGGACGGCAGATCTTCCGGCGCGGGAAATGCCGCGGCGAAGCCAGTGAGTGCTGCCAGACCTGTAATGCCCGCAAAAACCCCGAACCCAACCAGCCGCCGAACCGACGGCAATCGCCTGCGTAACTTCATCCCTCCATGCTGCCGTTTGCGCCTGCGTCTGGGAAGGGATTTTCGCGGATAGCTGGATCACCACACCCGGGCCCAGAGCACCTTTAGATAGCGGCTTTCCGGGCAGTTCGACATCATCGGGTGATCCCAGCCCGGGCCGGTGCGATCCAGGAACTGCAGCTTGCGTCCCACCCGGTGCGCCGCCTTGACCACGGCCCGTTCAAAATCCTCGGCACTCAGCATTCCCGAACAGGAACAAGTCACCAGCAGACCACCCGGCGCCAACACCACAATGCCGAGACTGTTCAAGTCCTCGTATTTCACCAGGCCATCCTCCTCGCCCTCCACCGGCTCGCCGCTGTGAATCAGCTTGGGCGGATCCAGGACCACGACGTCCCAGCGCTCGGTGTTTTTCCGCATCTGCCGCAGATAACTGAAGCCGTCGCAATGCACCCACTCGATGCGTGCCTGGCCATTGATGTTGGCATTGCGCTTGGCCTGCGCGATGGCGCCCTCGTCGAGATCCACACCCACCACCTCCTTCGCACCACCCAGCACTTTCGCAGCGAGGGCGAAACCGCCGGTGTAACAACAGATGTCGAGCACGCGCTTGTCACGGCAGAATTCCACCAGGCGATGCCGATTCTCCCGTTGATCGCAGAAAAATCCGGTCTTGTGGCCCGACGCGAAATCCACTTCGTAGATCAACCCGTGTTCCCGGAATTTCACTGCCCGGACGGGATCGGATTTCAAAATCCGGGTGTCGATCCGCTCGATCCGTGCAATGGCCGGATCCACCTCAATCACGCAGCGCTTGGTTCCCAAGCGCTCATGCAAACGCGGCAGCCAGCCGCCGAAACGCTGAGCCATGCCCAGGCTGTGGATTTGGACACTCAAGGTGTCGCCAAATCGGTCCACGATCAGCCCGCTGAGTCCATCACCGTCCGAGTGGATCACGCGGAAAGCCTCCGAAGCCGCGGGCAATTTGAGCTGATCCAGCCGGAGTTCGATGGCGCGATCAACCAAGGCGGTCAGTTGCTCCTCCCCGAAGGGTTCCGCACCATGATGCAACACCCGGAGCGGAATCCGGGCGATGGGATTCCACAGGCCCGCGCCAAATTCGCGCCCGTCCTTGTCATAGACATTTACCAAATCGCCTGGCCGCGCATCGGGCGACGCCTCGCGGATCATGGACGGAAAGATCTGCGGATGAAAGGTCCAGGTCTTGAGCTGCACCCAGGGTGTGCGCCAACCGGTCGTGTTCATCGGCGGCAAAGGTTGCGGCGCGGCATCCCGCTGGGGTCGGCGGGCGGAAATCGGCCGACGCGCATCGCCATCGTGGCGAAAGGGCTGCGATTCATACCGGGACGGACGTGGATACTCAGACACCTTTGGATGGTAGCGGGTTTTTAATGCGACCGAAATGGCCAACTGCACCGCGTGTGGCCAAGCGATTTGGCCCGGGGGATGCTTTCCCGGCCGGCAACGGCTCTTATGCTGCCCCATGCGTGCAATTGGCAACCTCTCCGACGAACACCAGGCGCGGTTGTTCAGCGACTACCTCCTGGCCCGGGGCATTCGCAATCAAGTGGAATGGGATCGCGATGCCTCGGGCGGCGCCTGGACCTTGTGGGTGGCGGACGATGATCAATTGGACTCGGGACGCCAGTTGCTGGAGGCCTTCCGCCGCCAACCCAACGCCCCACACTATGCGCAGAAAGCCCGGGAAGCGGCCACGGTGCGGGCTCAGGAGGAGGCGGACCAGGACGCCTGGCGGCGGCGGGTGACCAGCGGCCAGCAACTCTTCCCCCGTGTCCGGCGCAGCGGACCCGCCTTCCTGGCAGTGGCGCTGATCGTGGCGTGCATCCTGGTCGCCGTCTGGACGGAACTGGGGCAAAACCGCGATGTCATGTCCCACTTCTTCATCAGCAACCTCCGGTACCGTTCGAGCGGCTTCCTTTCCGAAGTCCTGCACGGGGAACTGTGGCGACTGGTCAGTCCGATGCTGATCCACTACGGCGCGACGCATCTGATCTTCAACCTGCTCTGGCTTTATCAATTGGGGAGCCAAATCGAATCCGCTCAGGGCACGCTGCGCTTCGGGCTGCTGGTGCTCCTGTTCGCCATCGGCTCGAATCTCACCCAGTACTATTTCAAGGGTCCGTTCTTCGGCGGCATGTCCGGTGTGAACTACGGCTTGATCGGCTACGTGTGGATGCGTGGTCGTTTCGATCCTGCGTCGGGACTCCACCTCGATACCCAGAACGCCACACTGGCATTGGTCTGGTTTTTTGTTTGTATCACCGGCTGGCTGGGCGTGTCCGTCGCCAATCATGCCCATGCCGGCGGCCTGATTCTGGGGCTGGGCGTGGGAATTGGCTCAGGACTCTGGGCTCGCCGCCGCTAGTTGGCATTTGGGAGTTGGCGTCTCCTGCCGTCGGCGATCTACGGCGTCGTCGGCGAGAGCACGAAGCGCTGATCACAGGCGCGAATTGCAAGCCAAGAAGTGGAGTGATTTGAGACGGTGAAAGTGCGCTTGGTTCTCAAGTCGCAGTCCCGAAGGGAATGGCGCCTCCTGCCGTCGGCGGACTACAGGGATCAGTACAAGTCATGATTTGAAGCCGTCGGATTCCGGGTTGCGTCCGGGGCGGAGTGGCCTAATCAGTTTGACATGTTCACCAGAAGTTTTCGCGCTGCCTGCGCCCGCGCTTTCATTTCGTTGGCCCTCGTCACCACGACGGCCGGGGTCGCCCGATCGGCGGACGGCTACACCGAGAATCCGGGCAAGGACGGCGACGGCGATTTCACGATTGGCCCCACCTACCAGATCGATTCCGATCTCACCGACAAGGGTTTTCCCCGCGGCCGATATTTCGAATTCTCGATGTCACTGGCGGACAGCAAGATTTTCCGCGGCGACGATACCACCCTCGAACCGGAGAAGAAGGCGGTGCGCAAGGAGCGGAAGATTTTCGTTTATGTGCCCTCCGCCTACAAGGACGGCGTCAAGGCGCCCCTGCTCGTCATTCACGACGGCCCGGGCCAACTCACCCTGGTGCGTAATGCCCTGGAGAATCTGACCCGCTCGAAGGATCCGAATCGCTCGCTGCCGGCGTTCATCGCGATCGCAGTGGAGAATGGCGGCAACGACGGCAAGAACAGCGAGCGCGGGCTGGAGTATGACACGATGTCCGACCGCCTGGCCCGGTTCATCAACGACGAAGTCCTGCCCGCGGTCCTCAATCATCCCGACATCAAGGCCGCCTACCCACACATTGCCTTCACAGAAAATCCCTGGGGCCGCGCCGTCATCGGCTGCAGCTCCGGCGGGGCGGCGGCGCTGTCGATGGCCTGGTTCCGACCGGATTTGTTCCGGCGGGTGATTGCCTATTCCGGCACGTTTGTCGATCAACAGGACGATGATGCCCCGGAGGAAGCGAAGTTTCCGCTGGGTGCGTGGGAATATCACTCCAGCCTGAAGCTGATTGAGAGTGGCGAGAAGAAGCCGCTGCGTATTTTCACCCACGTTTCCGAAAACGACATCCGTCCCCAGGACGCGGAGGAAACCCACCACAACTGGGTCATGGCTGGCAAGCGCACCACGGCGGCGCTCGAGAAAAAGGGGTACAATCACCGTTTCGTCTACAGCCTGGCCACCGGCCACTGCGATGGCCGCGTCTTCCAGCAGACGCTGGCGGATACGCTGGTCTGGACCTGGCGCGGCTATCACGCCGACTGACGCCGTCATCCCGAGGGCCGCAGCGTTGTCGTGGTTGTTCGGATCTGCAGGACACGCGGCGGAGGATCGTGAGCTGCTTTCGGGGTTCGGATTCCCGGGCAACGGGGTTGTTTTGCCGCCGGGCGTCGGATTACTTCGGGTGGACAGCATGATGCGAATCCAAAGTGGAAGCGGCGGATCCACGCCCGGTGCCGCCTTACCGGACATTTTCGTCACCCGGCTCCCGGCCGCGCCGCCGACCGATCGGTTTGTCCCATGACATCGACACCCGCGGCCGCGCTGGCGGATCGTCCGTGCCCGGTTTGTGGTGGCCTGCAGGCCGTGCTGCGACTGGTCAAAGGCCCGCTGGTGTTGACCCGATGTACGGGGTGTCGCTGTGTCTTCGAAAATCCCCTCCTGCCTGAATTTCAGGCCGGCGACTATTATGCCGGGGAAGGTGAGCGGTATTATCTCTCGCCGGACAAGCTGCAGAGCGATCATTCACCGGTGCGCTACGAGCGGGAGTTGCGACTCTTCCGGCATCATTGTCCGCGTGGACGGGTTTTGGACGTGGGCTGCGGCACCGGGGGATTCCTCCACCAGCTTCACCGGCGCTTTCCGGGCGATTATATGACGCTGGGTAATGACCTTGCGGGAGCCGCGGTGGATCATGCGGAGTCGCTGGGCGTGCCGGTTCATCGCGGAACCCTGGAACAACTCGCGGCGAATCCGCCCTTTGACGCCGTCACGTTTTGGGCGGTGCTGGAACATCTGCCTGAGCCGGTCGATTTTCTCCGGCAGGCGTCGCGATTGCTGCGACCGGGTGGCCTCTGCGTGGGGCTGGTGCCCAACTTTCAATCACTGGCCGTCCGCTGCGTGGGGGCGCGCTATCGCTACATCCTGCCGCAGCATGTGAACTATTTTACCGGCGCCACGCTGGCGCGGCTGTTTCAGCGGGTGCCCGATTTCGCCGTCTGTGGGATGCAAACTACGCACTTCAATCCGGTGGTGATCTGGCAGGATTTCCGGGGGCGTGGCCGACCGGTGCCTGACGCGGAGCGGGCCCGGCTACTGAAGCGAACCAATGCCCTCAAGGAGAACGCGCGGCTCGCGCCGCTCCAGTGGGGCTATCGCGCCGTGGAGCGATGTCTCGGACTGTTCCGCTTGGGCGACAACGTGGCGGTCATCGCCCGGAAGCAGCCCGCGAATCGCGGCGGGCGTTGATCGTGGATTTCAGGCGGTTCGACCGGGTTCCGGCAGGGCGTTCCATTTCGGGAGCATGAGTCCGGCGGCCACCAGAATCGAAATGGCCAGCGCCACGAAGACGCCGTTCCAGCCGAAGCGTTGCTGGAGGAGTCCCGGAATTCCCACGCCCAGAATGGCGCCGATGGATCCGGCGCCGTTGATGATTCCCGCGGCGGTGGAGGCCCCCTGTTTGGTCCCGAAATCCACGGCGGCCGTGCCGCTCACCAGTGAGTCCGGCGCATAGAGGAAAAGCCCGAGCAGGAACAGGCAGGAACCGAGCGCCAGGCGGGTGGCCGGGAGCTTGTCCAGGACGAACAGCACCAGGGCCACGATGAGGAGGCAGAAGATCGCGACCGGCATGCGCCGGCTGCGGAACAGGCGATCGGAAACCACACCGGCAACCAGCACCCCGATTGGTCCGGCGAGTTCAAACAGGGCGCTGAGCAGGCCGGACTGGGCCATGCCCGTGCCCAGCCGTTCATGAAGGTATTTGGGGCCCCAGGCGAAAATCGCGTAGCGCGTGGGCTTCAGGAAAAAATAAACGGCGGCCAGCAGCAGCACCATCGGGTTCCGCACCACCTCCCGCACCACCTGCCAACGTTCGACCGGCTGATGGATGGCGGTTTCCGGAATGGCCACCACTTCCGGTTCGCCGTGATAGACTTCGACGGAGGTAAGCCCCACGTCCTCGGGTCGATTTCTTTGCCCGAGCCAGAACAGGATCGTCACGCCGCCGAGCAGGATCGCCGGCGCAAAAAAAGCGTAGGGCCAGCCATAGCGCTGGCCGAAATAACCCGCCACGGGTGAAGCGATCAACCCTCCGATCGCATAGTTGGTGCACCAGATTCCCATCACCGTGCCACGTTCACGTCGGGAAAAAAAACTGCTGACATTCTTCGTGAGCGGCGCCCATCCCGACGATTGAAACAACCCTTGCAGCGCAAAGAAGACACCCAGCAGGATGACGGAATGCGACAGGCCCATGGCCACCGCGGCGGCAATCGAGCCGACCATCCCCAAAAGCACCACTTTACGGGCGCCAAAGCGATCCCCGCACATCCCCAGGACAAACTGGCCGAGCGCGTAGGTGGTCTGATTCCCGACGTCGATCCAGGTCATGTCCCCCTGGGTCAGCCCCATGATTTCGGGTTTTTCGAGATCGATCTTGGCCACCCAGAAGGATTTTCGGGTCAGGTAGAATCCCGCGTACGCCAGCCAGGTCAGGGCGAAGATCTGCCAGCGCCAGCGCTCAAATTTGCGATCAGGACCGATGAGCCGTGGTGCCGAATTCATGCGAGGATCTGGGATCGATCAGGATTGTAAGGTGCGCGGAGATGGATGCGGGCGGGTTGGCGTTGGCCGTTGAGGAGTATTTCGTAGCGACCGGTTTGCAGGTATTCCGGACGGAGGCCCTGGGCGCCGTTCACGTACCCCATGCCGATCGCACCGCCCACCGTGTGCCCGTAGGATCCCGAGGTGGTATAGCCCACCATCTGGTCATTGCGATAGATGGGTTCACTGCCCCAGAGCACCGGGCCGGAATCCTCCAGAACGAAGAGACCGAGGCGTCGTTTCACACCGCTCTCCTGCTGGCGGAGCAGGGCGTCGCGGCCGAGGAATTCCTTTTTCAGATCCAGGGCAAATCCGAGCCCGGCTTCCCACGGGGTATCGTCGGGCGACAACTCCGCGCCCCAGGCGCGAAAGCCCTTTTCGAGCCGGAGCGAATTGATCGCGTAATGTCCTGCGTTCACCAGTCCGTGCTCGCGACCCGCCGCCTGCAACAGCGCGTAAACATGCAGCAATTGTTCCATCGGGACATGCAGTTCCCAGCCCAATTCCCCCACATAGGTCAGCCGCACCGCCAAGACCGTGGCGTAGCCCAGTGGGATTTTTTTGGCCGTACCGAACGGAAAGGCGGCGTTGGACAGGTCGGCGTCGGTCGTCTGCGCGAGCACCTGCCGGGCGCGCGGTCCCATCAGTCCCAGGACGCCCGTCTGGCTGGTGACCTCAACCACTTGGACATCCTCCCCGGAGCGCACATGGGTGCGAATCCAGTCGGCGTCCCGGATGTTTTGCGCCGTGCCCGTGACCAGATAGAAACTGTCGGCCGCCTGGCGGATCACCGTCAGATCGCTCTCGAATCCGCCCCGTTCGTTGAACATCCCCGTGTACACGGCCTTGCCGATGGGGACGTCGACGTTGTTGCCACAGAGGCGCTGGAGCGCCGTCAGGGCATCGCGTCCGTGAACCAGAAGTTTGGCAAAACCGCTTTGATCGAACAGCGCGACCTGTTCCCGGGCGGCCCGGTGTTCGGCGGCGTGATTGGCAAACCAGTTTTGTCGCCCAAAACCGTACTGCACCTGCGGCACCGTGGCGCCGGCATTCCCGTCCGGACGGGCAAACCAGTTGGGGCGTTCCCAGCCGTTCTTGACCCCGAAACAGGCGCCCGCCTGGGAGAGCGTTTCATGCAGCGGCGTCCGGCGAACGTCGCGGCCGGTCTCGAACTCGCGATTCGGCCAGGCCATCTGGTAATGCAGTCCGAGCACTTCGGCGGACCGATCCCGCAGATAGGCGCCGTTGTTGGCCCACGGCGCGAAACGCCGGATGTCCACCGACCACAGATCGAGACCGGGCTGGCCGTCGAGCATCCATTCGGCCAGGTACTTTCCGGCACCGCCGGCGCTGGCAATGCCGACGGAATTGAAGCCGGCGGCCACGAAGAGACCTTTTAATTCGGGCGCTTCGCCAAGGATGAAATTGTTGTCCGGCGTGAAGCTTTCGGGGCCGTTGACGAACTTGGCGAAGCGGGCGTTCTCAAGCGCGGGTATGCGGTGCTTGCCGTTCGCCAGCGGCTCGCGAAATTTTTCCCAGTCCGGTTCGAGTAATTGAAAGGAAAACGGATCGGGAATCGGGCGGACATTCCAGGGTTTGGAATGGGCTTGAAAGGCGCCCAGCATCACGCCGTTGCCCTCGCCGCGGAAATAGATGCACAGATCGGGATCACGCCCCACCGGCAAATGATCGTACGCGCCGGGGATGGCTTCCGTGACGACGTAGTGATGTTCCACAGGATATAGCGGAATCGTGACACCACAGCGTTGCCCCAGCGTGCGGGTCCACAGGCCACCGGCAAGCACCACGTAATCGGCGCGAATCTCCACCGGCGGCTCCTCGCGGCCCCGCCGTTGCACCCGGACGCCCCGGGCCCGACCGGCCCCGGTCAAAACATCGAGCGTCTGGGTCTGCTCAAAAACCCGCGCCCCCCGTTTTTGGGCGCCGATGGCCAGGGCCCGCGCTACTTCCTGCGGAATGACCTTGCCGTCGTGCGGCAGCCACGCGGCGCCCAGGACGTCGTCGATGCGCAAGAGGGGCCACTTTTCCTGCGCGGCTTTGGCCCCAAGGATCTGCACCTCGACCCCAAACCACTCCGCCATGGCCGCCGTTCGCTGCAATTGGATCATGCGGTCGGCGGATCGGCCCACGATGAGACTGCCGACCTGATTCCAGCCGACGCTGTGACCGGTTTCCTGCTCCAGCGACGCATACAGCTCGGCGCTGTACTTGTTGATCTTGGTCATGGAGTTGGTCGTCCGCAGACGTCCCACCAATCCGGCGGCGTGCCAGGTGGTGCCGCCGGCGAGCTGGCTTTGCTCGAGCACCACGACGTCACGCCAGCCAAGCAGGGTCAGATGATAGGCAATGCTGCAGCCGACAATGCCGCCGCCCACGATGACGACCCGGGCTTCGCGCGGCAGGGAATCTTGGTCCGACATCCCGCTACGCTACAAAGCCGGCAAGGTCGGGGCAATCGGACGATTGGGCAACTGTCGGGGAATCAACGCCATCGGGGCGGGCGCAGGCCCCGGCACCTACTCCGGCGGCAGCGTGTAGACCAACTCCGTCCGGCTGTCGGCCCGCTCATCGCGGATGCGAATGTCCCGCAGGAACCAGCGATCCTTCACCCGGCTGAAATTGCCGGTACTGAAGTCCTTCACGGCAAAGCCCCGATGATCAAACGCCTTGGCGGACAGCAGGCCCTTGAATTCGGTGTCGATATACGACCAAACCTTCGCGTAGCCGTTGGTGGAGGGGTTGACGCTTTCGAGGACGTAACAAAGTCGTCCGTTGCTCAAGTCATCCTTCACGAACCTCTGAATGGGCCAGTGGAGAAATTCCAGACCCAGATCGCAAACCCAGAAATCGGAACCGGCAAACGGCACGGCCGTCGCTCCCGCCGCCAGCGTCTTCGGGGCACCCGCGAAAGCGGCGCCCGGACGAACCTGGGCGAGTTCATAGACCGGCTGGCCGCTGCCGTAGCGGGCCGTCAGCGTTTCTTTGGAGCCGTCGGGAAGGAGGGCCTGATAGGACACTGACCAGTCCTCCTCGCGCACCAGGGTCACCACGGTGACCGGTAGGTCGCGTCGATGGTTTTTCGCGTCCCGCAAGCGGAGCGTGCCCGTGTTCGTGCTGCTGCCGCCGGGGCGCATCGCCCGCAGATCCGCCGCCAATTGCTCGCCGAAACGCGGGCTCGCGGTGGTCGGCAGCGTTCCCTGGGCCAGCATTCCGGCGGCGGTGAAGGCGACCGCCACGGCCAGGATGGCGCATCGCCCGATGTGTTTCATCACTGGAATCATCCGGCAGCAGGCTAGACGTCGGTGCTTCATGGGGAAAGCGCGGAAGATTCGGCGGGACGCCGGGACGAAAGCTGGAGCGGGCAAAGCCAAGGCGGCAAGAATGCGGGAAAAAGAAAGGTCAGTGCGGGTCCGCGAAGGTCAGAATGGTTCTCAAGCGCAATCTTTTTTGGGTTAGGCGGGCGCCGCACTGCCCAGTCTGACCAGATGACTAGCGGATCGGTTCAGAGGTTTTTATCGGAATTTTTCGCTCCTTTTCCACTGCCGCGGAACTTCCTTGAAAAAGGCCCCTAAAAAGAG
>JAYTHD010000143.1:0-4199 GCA_043732975.1 Verrucomicrobiota bacterium | reverse complement strand
ATCTCGTTCACCGTGTAGTAGGCCTTGTGGTGAAGCAGCGGCTCGCCATCCTTGGACAGCATCTTGGCGAGGTCAAAATCGTGGATGTGGTCTTCCAGGATCTTCTCCAGATGCAGCCTCACGGACCGACCGTCCGCCGAGGGCACGGCCTGGGTCACGCTGGCCGTCGTCAAGTCCACCTCCGGGCTGCCGTAGCCGGCATGGTAAACGTGGGTGTAAGTGGTGATGTTATAAACCTCGGGCTTTGAGGCCACTTGCGGATCGACGGGTTTGGTGAAGGTGACGAGGAATCCGTCCTTCCGGATCTGGACCTCTTGGATCTCGAACGGCACCCGGCCGTTCCAGTCGATGCGCTGGATGGCAAACGGTTCCGTGCCGCGCACGGGCCACTGGCGGCTGGTGGTAAAACCTCCGGCGACCAGTTGGCCCCTGGGCGAAAACTCGACGTTCATGATCCCGGTGGCGAGCCCTTCACGGAAGGGATAACACGCGCCCTGCCAGACCCCGTTGATTTTCTCGGTCGTCGCCCGAAGGATGATGCTGAGGGTGTAGTCGCCGAGAAAAAGCTGATTGTCGAAGGGACCGAATTTACCGCCGGTCTGATTGAGCCGGAAGCCGGAGATGGAGCGGCCCATCTTGATGTAGGGGAACCTCACCGCCGGGGGCACGAGTTCCTTGACTCGTCTCTTCTCCACACCCATGCGTGAATTGCTGTTGGGCTGCAGGGCGGGGGCTTTGACACCGGGAGCGAAGGGATACCAGTTGTAACTCGCGGGATGTCCGAGAAAAGCGCCTGGCTGGAGGTGTTTGAGCGAACAGCAGCCGTTCCATGGACCCTGGCTCTCGATGACGAACATCGCGCCCTGGGCATTCGGGCCCACCCCGGCCGGGCTGCGTAGTCCGCTGCACACGGGGATCATCCTGCCGTCCGGCGTGACTTTCACCGCCCAGCCGCGGAAGAGGTTGTGCGATTCATACGAACCGCTTAGGCCGCGCGCCACCCAGATGTTGCCATCGGGATCGTGCTTGGAGCCAAAGGCAAACTCGTGACCTTCCGCGTAGCCCCAGTTGTTGGCCAGCGTGTCATAACGATCGGCAATTCCATCGCCATCGGCATCCGAAATGCGGATGACTTCGCTGAAGGTGGTGGCCGTCATCGCGCCATCCTTCCAGGCAAGGCCGAAGATTTCATCCTGGCCGCTGGCGAACAGGTGATACTCCGGGCTGGGCGGGGACTCGAAGGCGCCCTTGATGAAATAGATGTCACCCCGCCGGGTGCCGACCGCCAGCCGTCCGTCCGGCAAAATCTCGAAACTGCCCGGGCGCATCGGGACTTCGGGCGGAATCGGGATGTTGACGATGGGATAATATTTTGCCTCCTCCCGGGCGCTGCCCCACATCGCGCCGAGGTCCTCAGCCGGAAGGAGCGGGGTCGCCGAGATGGCCAACATGGCCAGCAGGGCCAGGATGCATCGGGTGGCTACCATTGGTATTCCAGGGTAAGAGCGGAGCGCCCTTTGGGCAGGGTCAAGGGAATCAAAAGTTCCACGGGATCGCCCGGGCGCACCAACCCCTTGTGATCGCTCACGATCCGCACCCGGAGTGCATCGCAGACGAACGCGCGGTCCGAGGAGGTGCCGATTTTTTTACCGGAGGCCGCGCGGAAATGGAAGGGCGACTGGGCGCCGGGCGCTTCGAAACGCAAGGTCCGCCGGAACCAGGCCTGGCCGTCCGGGCCGCGGAGATCCTCAAAGAAATCCTCCACCGCGATGTCGCCGTAGTGGTACAGGAAGGTGGGCCGGCGCCGGGCATCCAGATGATAGCCGCGGAACTGGTAGCCATGATCCTGCGGGAAGGGATAGTTGGTTTTTCCCTTGTAGGGCCAGTGGTCATCGAGCGAGCTCAGCCGGTGAAACGGAATGCCCGGGGGAAACGAAATCCGATCGGTGCCCCGCGGCTCAAAGGACCCCAAATCGACATTCGCGAACTCCCCCTTCCAGAGCAGGCGCAAGGACATCTGCTCCGAATCGAAAGCCAGGTTGATGCGCTCCGGATAGCCCACGGCGATGCCGCGATATCCGACAGCGCCCCGGCCCCGGCAGATCTCCGCGACGTCCCCGACCCGGAGTTCGCGCGACTGTCGGGATAATCCCGCCGGTTTTTTCGCCCGGGTGCCGTCCTCCAGGTAAGTCCACAGGGCCTCGATCTGTTGCGCGGCGTCTCCCTGGAGAATGTCCGGACGGACGGACTGACCCCCGGGCCAGTATTGGGGCATGATCACCGAGGGATGGAATCGCGCCGGTTCCCGCAAGTAGAGGTGGAACCAATTTTTCTGGAGACGCTCGGTCGCATGCACGATGTCGAGTGCGCCCGCTCCGCCGGATTTCTGTCCGTTAAAATCATGGCAGGCGATGCAACTGAGTCCGCTGGTGCCGATCATCTCGTAACCGGCATTCTTAAACGCCTGCACATTCTCGACCTGGGGAAAGGTCACCGCTTCCAGTGCATCGACCTTGCCGAACAAGTCCACGAGGTGCCCGACGTTCGCCTCGCCAAACTGCGGCATGCTCGCGTCCAGGTAATCGCGCTGGCGTTTCCCGTGCAGCAGCACTTCCGCGATCCAAGCCGGTTTCAGCTTCGCCCCGACGTGGGTCAGGGGCGGGGGCAGGCGTCCCTGATCCCCCAGTGCTTCCCGGGTCCCGGTGAAGATCGCATTGCGCTCCGGAGCAATCCCGCCCAAGCCGGCGCGTTCGTGGCAGGCGATGCAATTGAAGGTGACCAGCGTCTTGTGCAGCTGTTGTTTATCGTCGAGCGGCTGCTTTTCCGCGTCCGCCAACGCGTTCGTGATCCAGCCGCGTTGCTCGGCGGTCAGGTCGAAGCGCGGCCACGGTCCGGCGGCGCCGCTCAGGCAGCCGCGGGCGGGATCGAGTTTTGAAAAAGCGGTGCCGGGCTGGGCGGGGACCTGAAGATCGTCATGGCACCGGGCGCAACCGAGTTTCCCGAACTGTTCCCGTCCGCGCGCGGCCAGGTCGGCATCCACCCGGGGCGGTTCAAAGGCCGGGATGGGCTCGCTCGAAACCGAGAGCATCGACGACGGAATCGGCTGCCGCGCCCAGTTGGGCCCTTCCATCTCGAAAGAGAATTTCGGCTCCTGCCCGGTGTGAAAATAAGTGAGTTGAATCCTTCGCCAACCCGAAGCCAGCTGGACCGCGGCCTCCAGCTTTTTTATCCCGCGCCGATCGCTGGGCTCCTGCTGGAGGATCGGCTTTCCGTCGACCGTCAGCGAACCGCCGTTCATTTGCAAAAAAAACGTGTGGCGTCCTGCGCGCGCAATGTTCAACCAGCCTTCGAACTTCAGCGCCGAGTGATGTTGCAATTTCCCCAGGCTGACGGCGCCGAAATCCTTCACCTGCCCCGCCCGTTCCGCCGTGACGTTGTCGCTGCCCAACCCTTCCCACACATCCCCGCGATACAGCGTGTAGCCCAGATGGCCGGGCACCCGGGTGTCGCGCAGCAGGTAATGGGCGATGCGCTCCAGGTCCTGCCCCGGCAAACGCATGTCGGGCATGCGTCCGGAAGGCCGGCTGGCGTGCGGTTGCCGCAAAAAATCGACAAGGCTTTTGAAGCTGTATTTCCCTTCCAGCGCGCCGAGCGGCGCGGACGCTTTTTGAAGCCATTCCGTTCCCTTGGGATCGCGAGGCGAATGACAGGCGGCGCATCCCCGGGAATGGAACAGGCGCTCCCCGTGCTGCGCCGCCACCGCGTCGGGCGTCTGCAAGGAGAACTCGTTTTGCTTCAGCGACAATAGGAAGTGGGCGAGGGATTTTGCCACCTGCCCTTTCTCCGGTTCACCCAGCCGAGACAGGACGTCCGGCATGCTCGTGCCGGGCTTGGTGCCGTGGGGATTGCGGATGAAGGCCTCGAGATAATTCGGGTTCACCCGCGAGCCGACCGCCGCCAGGCGGGGTGCCTTCCTCGAGCGTCCGGCAAAGGGCGCGGCGCTCGTGTGACAGGCCGCACAATTCAACTCCTCGACCAGGATCTGTCCCCGGAGTCTCGGATCCAGCTGGCTGGAGGCCAGGCCCGGAATGATCACCTCCGCGAAGGCGACCGGCACCACGGCCACGGCCAACAGCACCGCCGCAACGAAGAAGATGCGCTGGACAATTCTTTTGATGCGCGATTGGTAGTCGGTTTGC
>JAYTHD010000142.1:0-24912 GCA_043732975.1 Verrucomicrobiota bacterium | reverse complement strand
GCCAAGTTGGACACGCTGCTCCAGCATCACGGCGTTTCTGTGCCTTCGCGCTTGTCACCGGAGGTGCAGCGTCTGGCCAAAGACCCACACCACAAAATTGCGGCCATCAAGCTCCATCGAGAGCAAAATCCAGGTCTCGGCCTTGCCGATGCCAAACGGGACGTGGAAGATTTTACGTGAACGAGCTGGGACCGTGCAGCCCATTGCGTGGTGTTCAAATCCAGGCCCGGCGCAGCAACCACATTTTGACGCCCTGGGTTAGCACGACGTAGCCGACGACCGTGACGGCGAGGATGGGCCAGTAGAGCGCGGGCAATGGGGTGAAGCCGAGCATCGCGGCGACGGGCGAGGAGGGCAGCCAGAGGGCGATCGCCATCACGAGGAGCGTGGTCATCGTGAGTTGCCAGCTGGCCCGGCCGCGGACGAAGGGGAGCCGATCGGTGCGGATCACGTGGATGATCAAGGTTTGCGTGATCAGGGATTCGACGAACCAGCCGGTCTGAAACAGCGAGGCGCGCTTGGGGTCCCAGCAGCCGAAGACGTGGAGCATCACGAAGAATGTCGTGTAGTCGAAGAGCGAACTGATCGGCCCGATGCAGAGGACGAATTTGCCGATATCGCCGATGTGCCAGGGACGTGGTTTGGTGGTCAGATCCGGATCCACGGTATCGGTGGGAATGGGGACCTGTGAGAAGTCGTAGAGCAGGTTGTTCGCCAGCACTTGAATGGGTGCCATCGGGATGAAGGGAAGGAACGCGCTGGCGCCAAGCACGCTGAACATGTTACCGAAATTGGAGCTGGCTCCCATGCGCACATATTTCAGGATATTGACGAAGACCTTGCGTCCCTCGATGACGCCCTCGTCGAGCACCATGAGATCTTTTTCCAGCAGGATGACGGCCGCGGCCGCCTTCGCGATGTCCACGGCGGAGTCCACCGAGATGCCGACGTCGGCCGCATGCAGGGCGGGGGAATCGTTGATGCCGTCGCCGAGGAAGCCGACGACGTGTCCCTGGTGCTGGAGCGCCTGAATGATCCGCTGTTTGTGGGCGGGCGAGAGTCGTGCGAAGACGTGCGTGGTTTCCGCCGCGGCGGCCAGTTCGACCTCCGTCATCGTCTCGATCTGGGTGCCGAGTAAAATCGTATCGGCCGGCAGACCGACTTCACGGCAGACCTTGCGGGTGACGAGATCGTTGTCACCGGTGAGGACCTTCACGGTGATTCCGTGGGCTTGCAGCGCCCGGATGGCCTTGGCGGCGGAGTCCTTGGGCGGATCGAGAAACGCGATATAGCCTTTCAGGATCAAGTCGCACTCGTCACTCTGGTTGATAAGCGGATCGTTGTTGTCGATGGCCTTGTACGCGACGGCCAGCACCCGGAAGCCGTCGGCACTCAATTCCTGATAGTGCAGGAAGAGATCGTGCGCCCGCGCGGGCTCCAGCGGCAGGACCTGTCCGTCCAGCTCATAGTGTTGGCAGCGCGGGAACACTGCCTCGGGGGCGCCCTTGGTGAGGAGTTGATGGTTCTGATCCGGCTTCGCCACGACGACGGACATCATGCGACGCACGAAATCGAAGGGGATTTCATCCACCTTCTGATAGCCCGCGATCCGTTCCAACTGGGCGTCCTGGTGATTCAGGATGGCCCGGTCGAGAACGCTCTTTAGTCCGGTTTGGTAGTGGGCGATGATGAAGGCATCGAGGAACACCGCATCGCTTTCGCGGGTCATGACATCGCAGTGCCGCTGCAGGATCACTTGGTCCATGGTCAGCGTGCCGGTCTTGTCGGTGCAGAAGACGTCCATCGCCCCGAAGTTCTGGATCGCGCTCAACTGTTTGACGATGACCTTCTTCTTCGACATGGCGATCGCCCCTTTTGAGAGGCAGACCGAAACGATCATCGGCAGCATTTCGGGCGTGAGTCCGACGGCCACGGCGATGGAAAAGAAGAAGGCCTCACGCCAGTTATGCCGGGTCAGTCCGTTGATCACGAAAACCAGCGGGACCATCACCAGGATGAAACGGATCATCAGCCAGGTGAAATCCTTCAAGCCCTTGTCGAAGCTCGTCTCCGGCGCGCGGCCCACGATACTATCCGCCATGTGGCCGAAGTAGGTTTGTGGCCCGGTGGCGAGGACGACCACGGTGGCGGCGCCGCTTTCGACGCTGGTGCCTAGGAAACAGAGATTGGAATACTCCAACGGGGTCAGTCCGTCGCGGGACGCGGGGGCATCGATCTTCTCGACCGGCATGGACTCGCCCGTCAAGGCGGCCTGGGTTACGAAGAGATCCTTGGCGGCGATGACCCGCACGTCCGCGGGGATCATGTCGCCGGCGGAGAGTGTCACGACGTCGCCCGGCACCAGTTGTTTCAGCGGAATCTCCCGCACCTGACCGTCGCGCGTCACGGCGGTCGTTACGGTGATCATGGCCTTCAATTTCGCGGCGGCGGCGCCCGCGCGTGACTCCTGGACGAAACGCAGGGTCACGCCGAGGGCCACCATCATCGCCATGACCGAACCCGCCCGGGCGTCGCCGGTGGCGAACGAGACGCCGGCCAGCACGATGAGCATGAGGACCAGCGGGTTCCGAATGGCCAGGAGCAGCTGCCACCACCAGCGATGGTGGGTTTCGGCGACCACCACGTTGGAGCCGGTTTCCGCCAGGCGCCGATCGGCTTCGGTCTGGGTCAATCCTTGCGCGGCGGAATTCATCCGGGCCAGAACGGCCGTCGTGGGCAGCGCCGCCAGTTCGCTCAGCACCGGTGCGAATTGAATGGAAGCGCTGCCGGCCTTGGATCGCGGTGCGTTCGGGGGCGGGGCAGCAGGGTGTTTCGTGAGCATCGGCTGGCGTGCGTACGGGTCATTGCCCGAGCCAACGGATCCCGAGCGACTCCGGCCTGGCGCGAGGCGTGGTGCGTTGTCCGATAGTGCACGGTCCGGTCCGGTCCGGCCAGCACGCTCTCCCTCTTTTTTGGCGCCCGGGTCCGGGGACCGGATCGGGCGTTGGCCGGCGCGATGGCAAGACGTTTGCCGACGTCCGCGGCATCAACGAACTACGCAGCCGACAGCAGCGACATGTTTCGATTCATTCACGCGGCCGACCCTCATCTCGACAGTCCGCTTCAGGGCTTGGAAACCCACGAAGGCGCGCCCGTCGGCCGGCTCCGCGGGGCCACGCGCCGGGCCTTCGAAAACCTGGTCGAGCTGGCGATCGGCGAAAGCGTCGACTGCGTGCTGATCGCCGGGGATGTCTACGATGGTGATTGGAAGGACTACAGCACCGGTCTCTTTTTCCATCGCCAAATGGTGCGACTTCGGGAGCGGGGAATTCCGGTTTATCTGATCGCTGGCAATCACGATGCCGCGTCGGTGATCTCCAAGCGACTGAGTCTCCCCGACAACGTGCAGGTCTTTTCCACGCGCACGGCGGAGTCCCGGGAGTTGGCGGGGAAGCCGGTGGTGATTCATGGACGAGGCTTTCCCAACCGGCAGGTGCCGGAGAATCTGGCGAAGGATTATCCGCCGGCGGTGCGGGGAAAATTCAACGTGGGCTTGCTCCACACCAGTCTGACCGGCAAGCCCGGGCACGACACCTACGCGCCCTGCTCGGAGGCCGATCTCCGGGAGAAGGGTTACGGTTATTGGGCCCTGGGCCATGTCCACCAGCCTGAGATCATCGGCCGGGATCCATGGATCGTTTATGCCGGCAATGGCCAGGGGCGTCATATTCGGGAAACCGGGCCGCGGGGATGTCGCCTGGTGACGGTGAACGATCTCCTGCAGGTGGAGAGTGTGGAATGGCGCACGCTGGATGTGCTGCGCTGGGCGGAACTCCGGGTGGATCTCACCGGCATTTCCCACGAGCCGGAGGCGTTGCTCCAGGTCGGTGCGGCGATGGAGAAGGCGGTGGCCGGAGCGGAGGGGCGCCTGGTCGCGGCCCGGGTGATTCTCACCGGGAGCACGCCGCTGCACGGCTCGCTGCATCGGGATCAACAACGCTGGCGTGCGGAGCTGCTGGCCCGGGCGCAGAATTTTGGACCCGAGGCGATTTGGGTGGAGCGCGTTCAGATGGCCACCACGCCGGTGTACGACATTGCCCAACTCGCGGCCCGGGATGCGTTGACGCGAATCGTTGTGGAAAACCTCGACGAGGCGCGGAAGGCGATGCCGGCGTTGCCTGCGGAGATGGTGGACCTCCTGGAGTCGCTGCCCGTGGAGGTGCGGCGCGAAGTCGAAGCGGAATGGGCGGAAGGGGGACATCCGGTCCTTCTGGAAGATGTCCGGGCGATCATTCTGGAGGCCCTGGGAACACAGGGAGGCGAGAGTCCATGAGATTTCAAAAGATCCAGGTGCCTTCGTTCGGACCGTTCACCGATCTTCAACTCACCTTTCCGGAGAAGCCCGGCGATCTCCAGATCGTGTACGGTGCCAACGAGGCGGGTAAGAGTTCGTTGCTGCGGGCGATCCGGGATTTGCTATTCGGCATTCCCGGGCAGTCGTCCGACAATTTTCTCCACGAATACAGCGCCCTCCGCATCCAGGGTGAGATCAGCAATCGGGCTGGAACGCGGCTGAGTTTTCAGCGGCGGAAGGGCCAGCGGAACACCTTGCTCGATGCCGCGGGCCAGCCGTTGCCGGACACCTCCTTGCTGCCGTTCCTCGGGGGCGTGGATGCCGCTTATTTCTCGTCCATGTTTGGCCTGGGTGCCCGGGAGTTGCACGAGGGCGCCGAGCAACTGCTCCGCGGCGACGGGGACATGGGCAAGGCCTTGTTTTCCGCCAGCCTGGGCGGCACGCCGGTGCAGAAGGTTCTGGAAGCCCTGCAGGAGGGGGCCGGGCGACTCTACAAGGGCCGGGCGACCGCAAACGTGTCGATCCGTCCCGCGATCACCCGACACCGGGAACTGCTGCGACAATGTCGGGAGGCCATGGTGAGCCCGGAAGCCTGGGAATTGGTCGAGCGGCAACTGACCCAGGCGGAGGCGGAACGGCAGCGGCTCGAAATCGAAATCGCGAGCCGGCAGCGGGAGGTGGCCTGGCTGGAACGCTGCGAAGATGCGTTGCCGACCGTGGTTCGCCTGGCGGGGGAAAGGGAAAAGCTCGCGCTGCTTCCGCCGTTACCCGAGTTGGCCGGCGATTTCACTTCCCGGGCCCGACGTGCGCAGGAGGCCGTGGGACAGGCGCAATCGGAGGTTCAGCGCCTGACCGCACAGGTCGCGCGCCTGCGGACTTCCCTGGACGCCTGCCCGACGGCCCCGGCGGTGCTGGCGGAAGCCGAGGCGCTGGATCCGCTGCATCAGGACGTCGGCGTTTATCGCGAGCGAAAGCGGGCGGCGGCGGACTTGCAGATGGAACTTGCGGGACTGGAACCGTTCCTGCGTGTGGGAATGCAGAATCTGGAATTGACCGGGGAGTTCGCCTCGCTGGACGAGCGGCGCCTCAGCACCCCGGTGCAGCTGGCGGGCGAAGCCGCCGCCCGAAACCTCCAGAAAACGTCCCAGGAGCAGGTGGCGAATGCGGACAAGGCGGAGTCGCTCCAGCGGCAGATCATCGATCGGGAAGCGGCGTTGGGCACCTTGCCGGAAACCAATCTGGAGGGATTGCGCGAGGCCCTGGCGGTGGCGGCGGCGGCGTCCGAGGCTGATCGCACCCTCGCGACGAGCGAAGCGGAGAGGCGGCGACTCGCTCGCGAAACGGCCGCGCAGCATCGTTTGGTGACCGGTGCGCCCGACGATTTCGTCGCCACGGCGCAATGGACGGTGCCCACGCTGAGTACGATCCGCCGTTTTCAGGAGCTGATGGAAAACCTCAAGCGCGAGATCAGCGCGGGCGAGAAGGAAGTTCAGGAAAGTGAGAAGCGTCGACGGGCAATCGAGGCAGAGCTGGCCCGGTTGCAACGGCGCGGCGAGTTGCCCACCGAGGAGGCGCTGCGCCTGGCCCGGGCGCGGAGAGATCACGGATGGAGCCGGGTGCTGGCCGATTGGAAAGGTGGGGGTGCCCGTGAAGAATGGGTACCGGGCTCACCGTTGGAAGAAGCCTTTCCCCGAAGCATCGCCCAAGCGGATGAAATCGCGGACCAGTTGCGACTGGAGGCGGAGGCCGTGGCGCAGGCGGAAGAGAAGCGGTCGCAATTGTCGGAACTGGCCCGGGCGGTCGATGCCGCCGCCGGGCGAATGCAAAAACTGCGGGAGAATCTGGCGGAACAAAACGAGTTCTGGTCCGCCGAGTGGTCGGCTTGTGGGATGACTCCACGGTCACCGTTGGAGATGGAAGAATGGCGCCATCAGTGGAGTGAGTTCCGGGTGAAGCTGGGGCAGTTGCAGAGTGCGGAGGAGGGGTGCCGGCAAAAGCGCGACCAGATTCAGCAGGCCCAGCGGCGCCTCTCGGCGGTGTTGGGTCAGCCGGAGGACAAGGAGTATTCGTTGCTCTTTGCCGCTGCGCGCCAACGGGTGCAGGAGGGAGAACAGGCGGCGGGTCGACGATTGGAAATGGCGAGCCAGCTTAAAGCGTTGCAGGGCGAGTGGGCCCGACTCGGTCCCGGCAAGACGGCGTTGGCGGCGGCGGCAGGTGCCGCTCTTTCCCAGTGGCACGCCCAGTGCGCCCTGGCCGGCCTGCCGGCCGGCACAGCGCCGGAAGCCGGGCTCACGCTCCTGCAGGAACGAAAGGCCCTGCTGGTCAAGTACGATCAGTGGCGGGAGGCTTCCGGCAGGAGGCAACGGACGATCGAGGCGATCACCCGGTACGAGCAGCGGGTGAATCGGATCGCGGGCGTCCTGGGTGTGACCGGCGACACGATCGAGGCCCTCGAAGCGTCGTTGTGGAAGACGCTTGCCGACGCCCGGAAATCCCGCGAACGGCACGATCAATGGGCCGGGCAGATTGAGCAGGCCAGTCTGGAATATGCCGAGGCGCAGCGGAGGGCGGTTCAGGCTGAGCAACATTTGGGCGAATTGATCCATCTGGCCGGCCTGATTTCGGTGGCGGAGTTGGAGCCCTTGCTGGCCCACCTGGAGCGGCGCACTGCCGTGCAGAGGCAGATCGACGAATTGCGCCAAACGTTGAGCGGATTGGCTCGGGGTCAAAGCGTGGAGGATTTCGTCACCCGGGTGAGCGGAGAGAATCCCGATTCGCTGGAGGAAAGAAAAACCCTGGCTATCCAGGCGAAGTCCGGACTGGAATCACGCCTTGCGGAGATCCGGGAAGAACTCTTTGGGCTGACCAACCAAAAGCGAACGCTGGAAAAGACGGGAGATGCCGCCGCCGATTTTCGTCAGCAGGCGGAATCCTGCGCCGCCGCGCTGAAACAGGATGTGTTCCGTTATGTACGGCTGCGTCTGGCCGCCCACCTGTTGGAGAATCAGGTCGAGCGGTTTCGTAAAGAAAATCAGGGCCCGCTGCTGCAGCGATCCGGCGGGTATTTTCAAGCGATCACCCGGGGCGCTTTCCGCGGTCTCGGCGCGGATTTCAGCGCGGATGATCTGCCGATCCTGGTGGGCATCCGTCCGGACGCGGCCGAAACCCGCGTACCGGTGGAAGGCTTGAGCGAGGGTTCCCGCGATCAACTCTATCTGGCGCTTCGTCTGGCGGCCCTCGATCGCCACCTGGGCGGGCATGAACCCATGCCGCTGATCCTCGATGATTTGCTCATCACTTTCGACGATGAGCGCGCCCGGGCCATCCTGCCGCAGTTGGGTCAGTTGGCCCGGCGCACGCAAATCTTTCTCTTTACTCACCACGAGCACCTGATCGAGCTGTGTCGACAGACGTTGGGTGAAGGCCAGTTTCATCTGCATCGACTGACCCGGGACACGTCCAAAGCCACCTGAGTTGGTGGGCGACCAGGACTAGGGCCCCGGGATCAGGACCACGCGGAAGCCGAGGCTGTCGCTCAGGGTCGCCGGATTGTCCCAGCTTCGATCAGCCACCCGGCAGCGACGTCCAGAATCGGCCCAAGCGCCCCCGCGTCGGACCCGAATGGTCCCGGTGGCGGGCCCCCGCGGATCGGTGCCGCCCGCGTAAGGAGTTCCGTACCAGTCCCAGCACCATTCGAAAACACTCCCGGCCATGTCGTTCAACCCGTAGGTATTCGCGGCGAACGAGCCACCGGGATTTGTGTACGGACTCGATCCCACACCCCAGGTCGGATTGAAGAAGAACGGTCCGAGATCATATGCGACGGAGCCGTCCGAAAAGTAGTTCGCCAGATTTTGATCGATCTGGTCCCCCCAGGGAAAGCGCTGTCCGCTCAGCCCGCCCCGCGCCGCCTTTTCCCACTCCGCTTCGGTGGGCAACCGATAACCGGCCGAAGCCCAATTGGCGAAGACCGGATCTCCCCCGGTTCTATAGACGGAGGTAAACCCGGCATCGGTGTAATACACGGGCCGCTTCCCGTTTCGCTCGGATCGCGCATTGCACCATTTCACGACGTCGTACCAGTTCACGATCCCGACCGGGTAATTCGGCGCCTTGCCCGACGCCTGACTTCCCAGGCTATAACCATGGAGGGTCGCCCACAGGTAGACGGATCGCCATTCGCTCCAGCTGACTTCGTTTATCCCCATGTAAAAAGGTGACACATTCACGGTTACCGGTGTGGCGTCGGGGATATCAGCGTCGGCAGGGATCGTGTTGCCCATGGTGAAAGTACCTCCGGGAATCAGTACCATGCCTGGCGGAGGTGTCGGGGAACCCCCGCCACCACCGGAAATCCCAGTCAATTGTGACCCGTCTCCCCGGAACGCGGTGGCGGTCACGGTTCCAGTGAGCGTGGGGTTGGGCGGCAGGGTGTTCGCCATCATCGCGTAGCCCACCGCGGTGATCCGCGTGTCGGGCGACAGATATTCGAATCCCCGGGTGCCGTCATTGAACCACACCCGCAGGCGAACGTCGCTGTTCAGGAACACGGTGGGTGGAACGGCCGTCATGTTGGGCAGCGCCGAATCCCCCAAGGCCACCGCATACAGTCCCTTGGACACGGCCAGTGAGACGCTGGTCGCCGGTTGGCTGCCGGCGCTGCTGCTGCCGTCATGACTCCAGTACGTGGTGCCCCCGTTCGCATCCACCAGCGCGAATTTGAAGTGCCCGGTTCCATTGAAGGGCACGCCACTGACCGCGACACGGCCTTGGTAATTGAGCAACTGGGGGACCTGCCCAAAGGTCAGGAGGCAGACGAAAACCAAGCTGCCCAGCGCAGCCGCCCAGCGAAGAAATAAGTTTTTCATGATTATCAAGCCACGCCCTTGGAGCGTGATGCGCGAACACCCATCGTCCCCCGCCGATCCTGCCCGGACAGCGGGCCAAAACGCGGAAAACAGGGGTAGCTTCAACCGGGATTGGCGCGTAAGCAAAACCTTTGGTGGTGGGAGTTTTCCCGTTTTCGATTGGCCGGGGATGCGTCGCCCGCCGAGCCGCGTGAACCGGTCCACCGCGTCACCTCACGGTCGGTTGGAAGAATATTCTCCATTGGTGAGTCGCGGGCAAAAAAAGGCCCTCGGTCGTTAACCGAGGGCCGGGGCAATGAGTGAATGGTGGTTCAGCTGACGCGGACCAGCACGAGCGGCGTCTTTAGTTGCGGCACCGTGATCAGCAGACGGCCCTTGTCGTCGACGGAGGCGTCCAGAGTGCCATCTTTTCCTTTGACCGTAAACTTTCCACCCCCACTGGCTTCCCATTGGGCGTCGCCAGCGAGCTTGATTTCAGGCACCTTCATTTCCGAACCGGCCGGTTTGGCGGGGGCCGCGGCGATCGGGGCGCCGGGACGTGCGCCCGGGCGAATCCCGTAACGTGCGGCCAAAGCGGGATTGATCGTGGGCGCGGGCGCTTCCGCCGGGGCTTCCGCCGCGGCAACTTCCGTTGCCTTGCCGAACGCGAAGACCATGTGGCCATCCGGGTAAGCGGTCACCCGGGCGTTGGCCAGCACGACGGTCAGTCCGGCCCGCAACTTTTTGAATTGGTCGGGGGTGATGTTTTCGTTCACGCGGGCGGCATTGCGGATGACGGCGTTCGCGTCCACGCGCCAGCGGCCCACGATCCGGTACTTGTCGTCCGAGTAGATCGGGGAGTCGCCCGTCTCCAGGAACTTGCGGAGATCCTCGATATCCGTCTTCAGCAGCTCGTCGACGAGGTCCTGATTGTTGAGGATCACCTGGGTCTTGGGATTATTCAACACCGCCGTGAAACCCTGCTTCTGTGCCAGCATGTCCTGGTATTCCTTGTCGTCGATGATGTCCTTGAACTCTTGCTTTTCGGCCAGGGACATGAACGGCGGGTAATCCTTGAGGCGCGCGTGGGCCTTGGGATTCTCCTGCAGCAAGCCCAGGGCGGCGGTCTTCAGATAGACCTGCTCCGGGGTGCGATCCAGCGCGGCGAAGGCCTTGTCGAAGCCGGTTCCTTCCAGCGATTTCCGGAAACCCGACGCCCACTTCACCAAGCCGCTGGCATCATTGTCGTTGGACAGCACGGCGGCAATGTTGCCACCAGCGAAGCTCAATCGGCCAAACGTGAAAAACAGTGCCAGCCCGATCAGCAGGCCGGGAAACGTGCCGGCGGCCTGGTCGAGACGGAGAAAGCTCTCCCGGGTGACGTCATCCTCGTAATGCTTGAAGTGCTGGTAGATGGGTTTGCGCAGGGCAAAGCCAAGGGCCATGGCGATAAAGAACACCAGCAAAAAGCCGGCCAGCGGTGGCAGCAGGTACAGCCACATCGGCGCCCCGGCGGCGGTGCGACTGAAGATGGGAAGAAACAATTTGCCCGCCAGCGTGGCGGTCGCGAGGCCGATCACGGTCCCGATCAACGTCACCGTGGAGCGGATGGCGCCGACCCCGTATCCAAACGCGGCGCCGGCGCCGGCGAATAAAAGCGCATATAACCAAGGCATAGTAACCGGAGCCTATCGATGCCTGGTTCGCAATGCACGCGGAAAAATGAGAAAAGGAAAATTGGAAAAAGAACCCACCGGTTGGCGCCCAAGCAAGCGGCAGGAGACGGGATGCGCCGGTTCCAGGAGTTGCGGCCTCGCACGCCTTTTGACGATGGCGTCCGAAAAACGTTGCCGAGGGGGTTCGTGTTCCGGAGGTTTGCCGAAGATTTCCATGAAAATGCGCTTCTTAATGGGCTTGGCCGCCGCCAGTTGCCTCCTGTTCGCCGGAGATGTCTCCGTCTCCACGTCGTCGGGCCAGAGCCAACCCGGCAGTGCCCGGTCGGTCGCCGCGCCACGAGTGCATCTGACCGAGACCAACGAGGTCGTGCGGGTGGAGCTCGATGGGCAACTCTTTACCGAGTACCATTTCCGCGGCGTCACCCGACCCTTTCTTTATCCGCTGCTGGGCGCGGGGAATGTCCCGATGACCCGCCATTGGCCGATGGAAAATGTGCCGGGCGAGGATCATGATCATCCGCATCACCGCAGCTTCTGGTTCAGCCACGGCGATGTGAATGGGGTTGACCTGTGGAGTGAGGAGGCCAAGGCCGGCCAAACGGTGCACCAGAAGTTCCTAACTCAAACTTCCGGCAATGACCGCGGCGTCCTGGCGACCAGCAATGAATGGCGCGCCAAGGATGGCCGGGTGCTCGGCCGCGACGAACGTCGTTACACGTTCTATCCGCCACAGGGGGATGTCCGGATCGTTGATTTTGAGGTGACCATTTTTGCGTCCGCCGGGGAGATGATCCTGGGCGACACCAAGGAGGGGACGTTTGCGTTGCGGGTGGCGGAGTCCATGCGGGTGATGCAACCGAAGAATAAACGGGGCCAGGGGCGCCTGGTGAATTCCCGCGGCCAGGTGAACGGCGACGTGTGGGGAAAACGTGCCGAGTGGGCGGATTATTCCGGACCGGTGGATGGGCGTTCGGTGGGGATTGCCATCCTGGATCATCCATCGAATCCGCGGCATCCCACCTGGTGGCACGCCCGCGATTACGGGCTGTTTGCCGCGAATCCCTTCGGTCTGCACGATTTTGAGAAGAAGGAAAAGGGCGCCGGCGATATGAAGATTCCGGCCGGCGGCACGGTGAAGTTTCGCTATCGTGTGATCCTTCACCCAGGGGACGAACAGGTGGGCCGGATCGCCTCCCAGTTTGAAGAGTACAAGAGTATCCGCTGACGCCGAGCGGGTGCTGGAGAATTTTGACCGAGGAGAACACGGACGACGCGGATCCACTCGAAAAGTGGGGTTCCGTATCTGTGTAATCCGCGCCATCCGCGGTTCTTTTTCTGAAAGTGTCGCTGTCGTCTTAGGCGGGCTCAGTCGTTGTCGCCGCCCAGCAGATTTCCCAGGCCGCCGAGAATCGAACCCTCCTCGCGTCCGCCGCTGCCGGAGACCTTGGAGGCGCGGACGATTCGGTCGGCCATGCGGCTGAATGGCAGGCTTTGCAGCCAGACGCGGCCCGGGCCGCGGAGGGTCGCAAAGAAAAGGCCCTCGCCACCGAAGAGCGCCGACTTGATCTTGCCAACGTACTGGATGTCGAAAGCGATTGACGGCGTGTAGGCCACCACACAGCCGGTGTCGACGCGCAGCGTTTCACCGGGCGCGAGATCCCGGCGCAGCATGGTGCCGCCGGCATGCAGAAAGGCCCAACCATCGCCCTGGAGACGCTCCATGATGAAGCCCTCGCCACCGAACAGGCCGACGCCGAGTTTCTTTTGAAAGGCGATGCCGACGCTGACCCCTTTGGCGCCGCAGAGGAAGGAGTTCTTCTGGGCGATGATTTCACCGCCCAACTGCCGCAGGTGCATCGGAATGATCTTGCCGGGATACGGTGCGCCAAACGCGACCTTGGCGCGCTGCGGAGACTGATTCTGGAAGACCGTCATAAAGAGCGACTCCCCGATCAACAGCCGTTTTCCGGCACCGACGAGGGAATTGAGGAGTCCGCCCGCCTGCGCAGAGCCGTCACCGAAGATGGTTTCCATTTCGATGCCTGCCTCCATGTACATCATGCCGCCGGCCTCGGCGACGACCGCCTCCGCGGGATCGAGAATCACCTCGACGAATTGCATGTCGTCGCCGTGGATTTCGTATTCGATTTCGTGCATTGCGGACATAACTCAATTTCAGATCCGGAGTTTCGTTGCTGCGATCCCAGTCAGTACCCTGGGAACGGAAGGAAGTTTCAAGTCGGAGGTCCGCAGGCAATCGAAAACCAACATCGCGATTCCATTCGCCCCCAAATTTTCCCCTGTCTGGGTTCGCCTCCCGCAGTGGAATGTGGTATACCGAGCCCATGTTTTCCGCTCGCCGACACTGGCTGCACTGGCTGAGGACGCTTTGGGGCGTCATCTCTGCCGGCGCTTCCCTTGGGCTGGCGGCTGGTGCTTCAACTCCTGCAGGGGGGCCGGAGGCTCACGGTGGCGTCTCCTTTCGTCGGGATGTGATGCAGTTGCTGTCGAAGGCGGGCTGCAATGCCGGAGCGTGTCACGGCAATGCGAACGGCAAGGGAGGCTTCAAGCTGTCGCTGCGGGCCGAGGATGCCGTGGCGGATTTTCGGGCACTGGTGGAAGAGCAGGGCGGCCGTCGCATCAATCTGCTGGAACCCGAACGCAGTCTGATCCTGATCAAGGCCACCGCTGCCATCGCCCACGAAGGCGGCCAGCGCTTCACCAACGGTTCCCCGGCGTTCGTTGGCCTGAGCGATTGGCTGGCGGCGGGAGCGGTGGATGACCGGGAGGACGCGCCCCGGCTCACCCGGCTGGAGGTTTCTCCCGAGCAAATCGTGCTGGTCGAACCGGCCGGCGAAGTGACCGTGCGCGCCATCGCCCATTTTGCCGACGGTGCCCGCCGGGACGTCAGTCGCGAAGCCGTCTATGAAACGTCGAATCCCTTTGTCCACGTTTCGGCGGAGGGACGCGTCCGCCGTGAGCAGTTCGGGGAATCGGTCGTGCTGGTGCGCTACCTCGATCAGCAGCAGCCGGTCCGGATCGCGTTCGTCCCGGCGCGGCCAGGATTCGTCTGGTCGCAACGGGAGCCAGTCAACTACGTCGACAAACAGGTCTTCGCCAAACTCCGTCAACTTCGGCTGAATCCGGCGGGCGCGGTGGGAGACGCCCTTTTTCTGCGGCGCGTGCATCTGGATTTGCTCGGACGCCTGCCGACGACCGCCGAAGCGCAGGAATTCCTGGCCGATCCGCGCGTGGGCAAACGCGGGCCGTGGATCGAGCGATTGCTGGAACGACCCGAATTTGCTGATTTCTGGGCCTTGAAATGGTCGGACTTGCTGCGGGTGGAAGAGCGCACACTTGATCCCAAGGGCGTGCGGAGTTTTCATGGTTGGATCCGTGACAGTTTTGTCCGGCACAAGCCGATGGACGAGTTCGCCCGGGAATTGATCACGGCCCGCGGCAGCACGTACGCCCATCCGGCGGCCAATTTCTATCGTGCGAATCGGACACCGGTGGATCGGGCGCTGGCCGTTTCCCAGGTCTTCCTCGGCGTCCGCCTGAATTGCGCCCAGTGTCACAATCATCCGTTTGATCGCTGGTCCCAGGACGATTATCACGACTGGGCGGCGGTCTTTGGCCGGATCAACTACAAGGTCCTGCGCAACGATCGCAAGGACGACAACGACAGCCATGAGTTCAAGGGCGAGCAGATTGTCTATCTCACGGCCCGCGGCGACGTGCCGAATCCGCGAACGGGCAAGTCCGCCGTCGCCCGGATGCTGGGAACCGCGGTTCCGCTGGAGACTATACGAGCGTCGGTATCGGCAGCGTCAGCGGTCAAGGACGCGGGCGGGGCGGATGAATTGGAGATTCTCGCGAAGTGGCTCACGTCGCCGACCAACCGGGCGTTTGCGCGGGTGCAGGCCAACCGGGTCTGGTTTCAATTGCTGGGACGCGGATTGGTGGATCCGATGGATGACTTCCGCGCCACGAATCCGGCCTCGCATCCCGAGTTGTTGGAGGCCCTGGCGGATGATTTCATCCGGAGCGGATATGATCTCCGCCAGCTCATCCGTACCATCATGAGTTCCCATACCTATCAGGTCGGAGCGGGGGGCGATGATGCCGAGGATGAGCTCAACTACAGTCGGGCCACGGCGCGGCGATTGTCGGCCGAGCAATTGCTGGATGCGGAATACCAGGTGACCGGCGTTCCGTTCTCGCGGGAGTTTTATCCCGGAGTGACCCGCGTGGTGCAGTTGCCCGGAGGGTCGCCGCTCAAGCTGAACCGGGCGGGACGCGAGGACGGCTTCCTTCAGGTGTTTGGCAAGCCGAAGCGTCTGCTGACCTGCGATTGCGAACGTTCGGAAAGCACCAGCATGGCGCAGGCGTTGGAATTGATTTCCGGCCCGGCGCTGAATCAGTTGATCGCCCACCCGGAGAACTTGCTGGGACGCTGGCTGGCCTCGGATCCGTCCGGCAAATCTGCCGTGTCTGAACTTTATTGGTCCGCCCTGACCCGCGCGCCACAGCCCGCGGAGCAGGCGCGCGCTGAGGCTCTGCTGGCGGCCGCCGCGACGGCGGACGCCCGACGCGCCGTGCTCGAGGACGTCACCTGGGCCCTGCTGAACTCCAAGGAATTCCTTTTTCGACAATGAATCCCCCAGCCATTTCGCGGCCGCCTTTCGGAGCCTTTTCCCGTCGCCATGCGCTCCGGGTGGGCGGCCTGGGTCTCTTGGGATTGTCCCTGCCGGGATTGCTCCGGGCGGAGGATCAGGCCAAGGTCGCGGTGAAACGCATCGCTCCGCGGGCCAAGTCGGTGATCTTTCTCTTTCAATGGGGCGGCCCGAGTCAGTTGGAAACCTTCGATATGAAGCCCGACGCCCCGGAGGGAATCCGGGGATTGCACCGGCCGATTTCTTCCAATGTGCCCGGCCTGCAGGTCAATGAGCGACTGCCGCGAATGGCGAAGGTGATGGACAAGGTGTGCCTGATCCGGTCCATGCATCACACGATGAAGAACCACAATTCGGCGGCCTATTACGCGCTTTCGGGACACGCGCCGCCGGTGGATGACATCCGGCTCAAGGACACCCTGGAACTTTATCCGGCCTACGGCAGCGTCGTCGATAGTGTGGCTCCGTCGTCCACGCCGGACGTGCCGTCGTTCATCGCCTATCCGCATATCATCAGCGACGGCTCGGTGACTCCGGCGCAATTCGCGAGTTTTCTCGGCAAGGAGCATGATCCGTTTGTCTTTCGCAAAGATCCGAACGCGGCCGAATTCAGCGTGCCGGAATTGAATCTGCCGGCCGGCATCAGTCCGGAACGTCTGGCCGCCCGGCGCGGGTTGCAGCAGTTGATCGATCAGCAGAGTCGCCTGCTCGAACGCTCGGCCGGTGCACGCGGTTTGGATGCGTATTACGGCAAGGCGTTGGCGATGCTGAACTCCGGCAAATTGCGACGCGCCTTTGACCTGGCGAGCGAGCCGGAGAAGGTCCGCGAGGGCTACGGTCGCACCACCTACGGACAAAGCTGTCTGCTGGCGCGACGCCTCGTCGAGACGGGGGTGAAATTCGTCACCGTCTATTTCGACGAATCCATCGGCGGGCAAAACACCAAGGAGGGCGGTTGGGACACGCATGGTTTCAACAACACGCGGATGTTTCCCATCATCGAAGGACGTCACCTGCCGATCACCGATCAAACGCTGCCCACGTTGCTGACGGATCTCGACGAACGCGGCTTGTTGGACACGACTTTGGTGTTGTGGATGGGCGAGTTTGGTCGGACGCCAAAAATCAATGGCAATATCAGCCGCGATCACTGGCCGGACTGCTACACCGTCCTGCTCGCTGGCGGCGGAGTGAAGCGCGGCTTTGCCTATGGGGCCAGCGATCAGCACGCCGCCTACCCGGCGAGTGGATTGGTCCGGCCCGATGATCTGGCGGCGACGCTGTTTTACCTGTTGGGCATTGATCCGCATACGGAGGTTCGCGGCCAGGGTGACCGTCCGGTGAGCATTTCCAGCGGACAGCCCGTGATGGGCGTATTGGCATGACCGGCACACGGTCCAGGCGGTGGGTGATCCAAGGGATGGTGTGGACGGTATTGGCGGCGCGGGTGGTGGCCCAATCGCCGGGGCCGTTGCTTTCACTCAATCCCCGGGTGACCAATGTCATTCAACCACCCCGGGAGGTTCCCCGGGCGGTCGGTTGGTGGAGCAATTTCGCAGTGACCGAAGCGGTGCCGCTGGGCGAAGGGGAAACGACGTCGTCGGGAGTCCCATTATCGGGGTCTGCGAATCCCCGTTGGCGAATCGTTTTACCACCAGAAACGCCGACCGGTCTGGGTGTCGTGCGGTGGGTGCCGTCACAATCGCCGGCGATCACTTCTCTCGTGCTCATCGATCGTTTGCCGACCGCGTCCGAAATTGCGGGCCCCGCACAGAAGGATCGCGCCCACGCTCTGCTCTTGCACCCGCCCGTGGCCAGCGAAGGCGAATGGACGGGAGTCGAGGCGCACTACTTTCGCCTTGAATTGGCCGCGAACGAGCCGGTGAATCTTGAGGTGGTGGCGCAACGACTCGGTCGGGAGGTCGATCCGTTGCTCCGAATTTTGTCGGCCGATGGGACGGAACTCGCCCGGGCCAACGATTCGGATGGGAGTGGATTGGACCCCTGGCTGAAGTTCACCGCACCGGCCGCGGGCAGTTATTTAGTGGAAGTGACGGATCTGCGACAACCACCGGGGAATCACCGGCAATATCGACTCCGGGTGGGTGGTTTTGAAATCACGCCCCTGGTCTGGCTGCCGGAGGCTCCTCTGCTTTCCCTACCGGGACCGGTGCCTCCCACGGCGGAGGTGCGGGTCGTGACCGGTCCGCCGGTGAACGGTGTCGCTCTCCCGAATTCCTTGCCGCTCCGATTAAATGGGCGGTCGCGACCGGTTGGTGCCCGGGATGCTTTTACCTTCACCGCGGAAAAAGACCAGCGCTGGCGGGTGGAGTTGGCGGATCGTCGGATCGGGTCGGTGGGCGATTTCATCGCCCGCATTGAGACCATGGCGGGTCGCGTCCTCGCCGAAACGGATTTGAACAAGCCCGATGCGGCCATTCTAAATTTCAGTTTTCCGGCGAAGGGCGGGTATCGGCTCGTCGTGGAGGAAATCAAGCTGGGTGGCGGTCCGGGTTTTGATTATGAGGTGGAAGTCCACGCCGGCGGTCCTGATTTCCTGCTCCAATTGACCGACACTCATTCGGAGGTGGCGGTGGGTGGCACGGCGACCGTGGGGGTGAAGATCCAGCGGCGCGGCTATGACGGTCCTTTGAAGCTCGCCGTTCAGGGTCTGCCCCCGGGTATCGAGATTGAAGGTGCGGACGTTGCGACCAAAGCCAACGAGGCAACGCTCAAGCTGAAGCTTCCCGCGGATCTGTCCGCCCGCGGCGAATTCCTTTTAGGGGTGACCGGCGCTGCGGAAATCGGCGGCAGTCATCATGAAACCCGGGCCAGCACCCGCAATGCTCTGAAGAAAATCTGGACCGAACTCAACGAACCTCCGCCGGTCATGGACGGGGCTTTCTGGCTGCTCATCAAACCCTGAAGGTCCTGGCACCTCAGCGAGACTGTCAGAAAATCAACCGCGGATGGCGCGGATGACGCGCATACGGAACCCCACTGTTCAATTCTATCCGTGTCCTCCGCGGTCAAAATTCTTGGGAAGTGTCGCTGTCGTGCGAGATCGCCTTCGCTGTAACCAACACGCGATAGAAGGCCTGATCCGGCGGGCGCGTGGCATCGCTGAGGTCCACGGGATTTCCGGTGCCGTCGATGCGGGTCACCGGACTCCAGTCGGCCGGCAAGGTCAGGGTGTTGCGTCGCTGCAGTTGGTAGGTGTATCCGAGCCGGCTGTTCAAACTGACTTTGAATCCGCCGCCGGCCGTGAGCGAGGGACTCAGGTGGACGGGTTCCACCGATATGTCGATCACTGTGCCGATGGCGGCGGATTGGGCCAGATCGGCGCCGACCCCGTTGGAAAGTTGCAGGCGATATTGGACCGGCCCGGTGAACGCGGGGTCGACGAGCGTCGCTTGGGTGACGATTTGGTTGGTTTGGCCGGGGGTGAAAATCAGGGTCCCGGTCTGGGCGACGCCGCCGTCGGGGCGCCGGACTTGGAAGGCGACGGATGCGGTGCGATCCGAGGGATAGGAAAGGGTGACCGGGAATTTTAGATCGTTGCCTTCATTAACGGTCACGTCGGAGGTCTGGAGACGGAGGGCGTGGCCGCGGAAGATTTTTCCACCGCTATCGACGACCCAGGGCGTGCCCTCCGGTCCCACACTGATCTGCCGGGCTTGACCGGTGGTCGCCGCTTCGAATTGCGCCCCATTCCATCGATAAATGGGATCGTTCCCGGTCTCGAAATTCGCGCCCCCGACAATCCAGATATCCCCGCCCGCGCCGCGGGAGATGTCCCGGGCATGTCCTGCGACGGCGACATATTCCGGACCGCCCTGCCATCGAAAGATCTTGCCGGCGGAATCCAGCACCCACCAGCCGGTACCGTCCGGTTCAATAACGGCCCCGTGTCCCCCGCCCGGCAGTTCGGCAAAACCCGTGGCGGCCTGATAGCGGAATAACCGCTGATCGGAAACGGGGCCGCAGAAACAGGAGGAGCCGCCGGTGATCAGGACGGCACCATCGGCGCCCACGCTCACTCCGGTGGCTGAGCCGCTTTGGGTGACCAACTCCCAGTGGTTGTTGGTCCGGTGATACAGGTTTGAGGCGAAATTGACCACCCAAGGATCGCCCTGGGGTCCGACGGCAATGAAGACTCCCGACCCGCCAATGAGCACCCAGGTGGACCCATTCCATTTGTAGACGTCGCCGTTGGTGAGGCCACTACCGACGATCCAAACCGAACCGTCGGCCCCCGCGGCGATGTCTTTGGCGCGGCCGGGAAGGGGCTCCCAATACATTTCGATTGCCGTTGCCGTCGGGGTCAACGCAGCCAGCAGGAGAACGGTCGGGAACGTGGTGCGAAGTTTCATAGCATTGGTCGATGATGGGACGGAGTTCACGAAGCGGGACCGGACACCGCCCGGAGCGGATCCGCCCACGAACGGGTTGTGCGGACGCAAGGTTCAGGTTCCGGAGTCAGCGGGCAAGTCCCGAGTCGCATCGCCGGGCCCGGGCGTCAGGGGGTGCGCCCGGGTCGCGGTGGTGTGGCGGGGGCCGGGGTGGGACCGCGGCCGGCGTCCCGGTCGTTGGCAGACTTTTCGGCCGGTGTGGCGGGCAACGGATCCTGAAAGGTGACCACGCGTTCCTCGGGTCGGGCAAAGCTCAATTGCTCACGGGCGGTGCGTTCGATGGTACGGGGTTCGCGGGCCAGGGCATTGTTCTCCGCCCGGAGGCGGGACACCTCCAACTCCAGTCGTTGTGTCTCCTCGACCTTTTGTTGCAGTTGGCGGCGCATGTCCTCGTTCTTGTGGATCTGTGGAAGATACCGGACGAGCACCAAACCCAGCACGCCCATTCCAATCAACCAGGGCAGCACGCGATTCAGGCGCGCGCCGAGGCCAAGGTCAGGTCGGGTTTCCGCCGAGAGTTGACGAAAGAGCATGATCAAAGTTCTAACGTTCGTACCGCCTGGCGGCGACCAATTGGTGACCCTGGTTGAATTCCATGCGTAACAGCAACTCCGGCGTCGAGTACCATCCCGGGGGCGGGCCACCATGCCAGCGTCCGTAGCGGGGACCGTAGCCGGACCACCCGGCGTAGGGAGATTCGAATTCCCGGCGCGTTTCGAGGACCCATTGGGCGACAATCCCGCCGTCGGTCAACGTTTCCTTCCTGTCGGGAGGGCCCAATTCCTTCACCGCCTCATCGTAGCTGTAGTGCCCGACCCGGGCGGTCCAGTCCACGCGATTCACCGAAACACATCCCGTCATGACGGCCGCGAGCACCAGCGCACCACCAACGCGCACGAGCCCTTTACGAAAACTTGTCACCCTTGGAGCAGACCACGCTCGGGCCGGGAGCGCAATGGGGAGCGTGTCCGGCGGGACGGGACACCGCATCCCCCGGAACTCAAAAATTCAGCCGCACCGTGACAAAGGCGGTGCGCTGGCGCGACCATTCGGCCTGTAGATTCAGCGGATTCAGCCGATTGTCGGTGTTGAACAGATTGGCCACGCCGACGCGGACCTCCGCCCGGTGTCCGGGAAAACGGTAGCCACCGGAAATTCCATGCAGCCAGATATCCTCGTCGCCCGGACCATTGTTGTAGCCAGTGCTGTGTTGCCGGAACCAATCGGACTCCCAGCGCGCAAACCAACCGGTGTCATGATTGATCACCGCGAAAAGTTGCACCGCATGCAGCGTCGCTTGTTGATCGGCCTCCAGTTGATTCAATCCGAGCGCATGGCGCGGAATATCCGGATACTGCGTGGTCAATTCCGCACGGGCCACCTGGTACCGGGCCCCCACCGCCCAAAAACGGCCCAACAATTGGTGGGCGTAGGCGCCGACGGATCGTTCTTCGAACTCCAGGATTTCGCGCGTGCTGGTGACCGTGTCGGGCAGGGGAAAGGGCAGGGAGTTGGAGACCGCTCCGACTTCACGATCACCGCTGGACCGCAAGCGCTGGGCCGAGACGCCCAGGTACAGACCGGAAAGGGTCGCATGATCCGCCTGGACGCCCACCATCTCGAACTCCGTGCCGGGCACGATGCCGGCGACGGATTCCGAAGCGAGGCTGCGAAACGCCTGATTGAACCCGGCGATCCGGGTCGGTTCCAGCCGCAAACTGTTGTCGTAATACAGCCCGCCCAGCGAACGACTCCAGGCGGCCTGCAACGTCGTGCGTTCCCAAGGTTGCAACGTCAGGCCGACCTTGGGCGAAACCAATTCCTGTCGGGCTGTTCGCGAGGTGAACGGGGGGAGATCCACGTTGCGCGGAGCGAGCAGGGATTCATAGCTGCCGCCCAGGTCGAGCCGAAGCCAGTCCGCCGGTTGGACCTTGTAGTAGCCGTATCCGGAAATGCGCTCCACCGTCACTTGCTCGGTCCGGTCGAAAATGGGCGGGGGCAGCAGTCCGGAGAGAGTGGCCGAAGCGTCCACCTCGCCACGTTGATAACGACCGCCGACGATGACGGTGTGTTTTCCGGATTGCCAGAGCTGCTGAAGCTCGATCGACCCGAGGTTGAATTCACTGTGTTGATCCAGTTGGTAGACGGCTCGGCCGGTATCGACGATGTTGATCACCCCGTTGCGCTGACGGAGGAACGGGACCGGTCGCGTCGGATCCGTCAGATTCAGTTCATCGGAATAGTAGGAACCGAGCAGCAACGTGTTGCTGCCGGGCGCCCACTGGTGATTCCAGCCGACGTGCACGAAGGGAAGTTGCTTCTGTTCGACGTGGAGGCCGGGATTGGCTGAAGCCGGATCCCAATAGAGGGCGGTATCGCCGGCGGTCTGGCGGGAGCCGCCGACTTGAAGATAAAGGCTGTCCTCGGCGGTGACCTGCTGCTTGGCGATGATTTCCAGGTCGAAACGCTCGGTTTCCTGATTGGGCCGCCAGCCATTCAGCGATAGGTACTGGGCATCGATGGCATAGCCGAGGCCGCCGATGGTGCCGAACAGGGTGGCCGCCTCGTTCCAATCGCCATTGCCCGTCCACAGGGATTGCGAGCTGAACGCCACGCTGGGAGCGTTGAAGAAGCGGAGGTGGTCCTGCTGTGAAAGTTGTTGCGAGAGGTTGCCGCCACCGGCGGGCGCGAGGAGGTTGGACAGGAGCAGCTCACTTTGACGCGCCGCTTCGAAGCGGAGGTTGTACCGCGCGGGATCCTCCTGCGATTGGAGGCTGCGGGCGAGAAACAAATGTCCGGCGAAGTTCGAGTAATCGGTGTCGACCGCCCGTCCGGCGGCCCGTTCGCTGACATCACTCATGCCCACGGCATCATACAGCGAGGCCAGATCGGCGCTCCGCACGGCGCGGTCGCGATCCAGTTGCATTTCGGAGCGCAGCACGCTGCGGTTGTCATTCAGGGCGACGGATTTTTCCAGGTCCCGAATGCCGTCATTGAATTCGCCGTTCTGATGGCGATCCAGCGCGGAGTAGAGCCACGGCGTGGGATCGCGCGGATCCAGGGCCTTGGCCAGGCGTAGTTCCTTCCGCGTGCGCTCGCGGTCGCCGAGTTGACTGGCGGATTTGGCCGCGTAGCTGCGGAAGATCGAGCGGCGCGGTTCGAGGGCGGACGCCGCCTCAAAGGCGGCGAGGGCTTCGGCATGGCGTGAGAGTCCCTGCAAGGCCAATCCGCGTCCCAACCAGGCATCGCCATAGCCGGCGTCGAGCGCCAGTGCCCGGTCGAACGCCTGCAAGGCCGTCGCATAGCGATTGACATCCAGGAAGAAAAAGCCGTCCACGGTGTCCACCCGTGGGTTTTCCGGGGACAACCGGCGCGCGTCCTCCAGGGCATTGCGCGCGGTCGCCGGACGTTCCTCGCTGAAGGCCAGTTCGGCCACCCGGGCCGCGGCAAAGCCCGACCCGGGAGCCAGACGCCGGGCCGCTTGGGCCGCCTCCAGGGCGGCGCTGAGTTTGCTGGCGGCCTGGAGTTGGAAGGAGCGGGCAAGCCACTCACTGGCGGATGCGGGCGTCGTCGGGTTGGCCGGGCCCGGCGCACCGGTGACCGTTCGGATCAATTCGCGCAACGCGCGGGTGGCTCCGGTTTCGGGGATCCCGTTCAAGAGCGCCTCGGCTTCCGCGACCTCACCCACGGCCAAAAGCAGCGCGGCGAGCAAGGTGCGCCCGCCATCGCCCGGAGCCGTCGACGGCTTGGCCGCCAGCGCGGCGCCGACGTTGCCCCGGCGGTACGCCGCCAATGCGGGAGCCAGGGCGGTTTGCTCGTCGGCGGACAGAACCAGGTCATCCGCTTCCACCACCGCGGGATAGTACAGGGCCCATTGGATTTGATTCGTGGCCAGCACCCCGTGGCTGATTCGCGGCGGCTGGCCGGCCTGGATTTCCACTTCGTCGCCGTTTCCCAGTGCCAACTTTTCGCCGTTGGACGTCAAATCCACCAGCCCGTCCAGCATCAACAGCCGGGTGGTACCAACCGCGGAAACGCTCAGAACAAACTCAGTGCCGCGAATGGCTCCGGTGACCAGCGGCGTTTCAATTTCCATGGTGGCGGGCTTTTCCCGATTGAAGAAGAAGAGCCGGCCGATCTCCAGGCGGATTCGTTCCAGCACGCCGATCTGCACGGATCGCATGAGGCGTACGGAGGACGAATGTTCGAGGCGTATGAGGCTGTGATCCGTCAACTGGATCGCCGCGCGACTCGCTTCGCCGGTGCGCAGGCGATCACCGAGCTGCAGGGGTTGGCCGCGGGTGACTTTCACCCAGACGTCCGTTCCCGCGCGCAGAATTTCCGCGACGCCCGTCAACTCGATCAACACGGCGTCGCCCGCGGGTGTGTTGGTCACCACGGTCCGTTCCAGGGCGGCGGGTGCCTGGTTGGTCTGGGCCAGAGTCACCGGCGCCAGCAAGCAGGTGGCCACGGTCAACAGGCAGGGCCCGGAGGGAAGCCCCGCGAGCGGGCGGGCAAAACGGACGTCACCTGGCCAGGCCGGCCGGAGGGATTTCCACCAAAGGGTTGCCATAAACAGTTCGAGCATGCTGGATCCAAGAGTTCCCAATTGGAATCCGAGCGTTTGGGCAAATTAGGGGAAAAGTTTGGGTCAAATCAATCCGAGTTTGACAATAGTTAGAGTTGGAATCAGGTCCGAAATCGGACCGCGGACGGATCGGCTCTAACACACCAGCAACAATATCGGCGCTATCCAGGAAATCATGCCGGGACTGTGTCGGGGAGCATCTGCGGAGGAAAGAATTAGCCTGGCATTGTGGGGGTGCCCGCCCCTTTACACCCGGTTTCGCACCCCTACAGTTTTTTTGTGGATCTCACCGTGCATACTTTTGCCGCGGAAATCGAGTTGGCGCTGGCCGCGTATGATCGTTACGTGGTGGCGCTCGA